>CALMQC010000631.1 GCA_937871895.1 uncultured Roseateles sp.
CCGGCCAGCAGGCCAAGCACGGCGCCCAGCACGGCCAGGCACAGGGCCTCGGCCAGCACCAGCAGTGCCACGCGGCGCGGCGGTGCGCCCAGCATGCGCAGCATGGCCAGGTCGGGCTGGCGGGCGCGCACGGCATGCAGCAGCGCCACGCCCACGGACAGCCCGGCCGCCGCCATCAGCACCCAGCCAAAGCCGCGCAGCACCTCCTCACCGACGCCCACCATGCGCATCAGCCGGGCGGTTTCCAGCGCGGGCGACGCGGCTTGGAGCGCATCCTGGGCGTTGACCCAACGCGGCAGCGACACCGCCGCCAGCGGGCTGCGGTAGCTGAGCAGCACGGCGGTGATTTCGTGCGGGCGGGCCTCGGCTGCGGGCGGTGCATGGTCCTCGTGCAACGCCCAGACCGAGGCCAGGTCGGTGAGGACCAAGCGGTCGATCACACCGCCGGTGGGTGCCAGCACGCCAACCACCTGGTAGTGATGCTCGTCATGGTGGGCCCCGCCCTCACCCAGGCCATGCGAACCCGCAAACTCGGCCCCCAGGTCCAGCCCGGTGCGGCGCGCCACCTCGGCGCCCAGCACGGCCTGCATGGGCTGCTGCCAGGCCTGGCCACGGGCCAGGCGGGCGCCGTAGAGGTCCAGGTAGCCGGGGTCAGTGCCGACCACGCGAAAGCCCTGCACGCTGTCGCCCAGCGCCAGGGGCACGGCCTGCCGCACCAGAGGGTGGGCACGCAGGGTGTCAAGCACGGTGGCCGGCACATTGCCGGTGGGGGTGTCGAGGTGGAAGACCGCGGCCAGGATCAGCTGCATGGGGCTGCCCTTGGCCCCCACGACGAGGTCCACACCGGCCAGGTCGCGGCGCATGCCAGCATCGAGTTGCTCGCTGACCAGCAGCACCAGGCTCATGGCAGCCAGGCCCAGCGTCATCAGCAGCAGGTTGAGCCCCGCCGTGAGCGGCTGCGACCACAGGTAGCGCCAGGCCAGCCGGATCATGCGAGCCTCAGCGGCGTCACGTCGTCGCGCTCGGCCAGTTGCTGGATGACGCGAGCGTCATGGCTGGCCAGCACCAGGGTGCAGCCACGCTGCCGCGCGGCGTCCAGCAGCAAGCCGAGCATGGTCTGGGCATTGGCGTCGTCGAGCGAAGCGGTGGGCTCGTCGGCCACCAGCAAGGGTGGCTTGCGAACCAGCGCACGCGCCACGGCCACGCGCTGGGCCTGGCCCACACTGAGCTGGTGCGGCCGCTGCACAGCCAGGTCGGCCACGCCCAGCTGCCGCAACACAGCGTCGACCTGGGCCGCGTCGGGCGTGAGGCCGGCGGCCACAAAGGGCAGGCTGACGTTCTGCGCCACGCTCAGCGCCTCGCTCAGGTGCAGGCGTTGTGGCACGAACCCCAGGGTCCTGCCGCGCCAGGCGTCAAGCGCCTGTGGGGACAGTGTGGCCAGGTCCTGCCCCATCACGCTGAGCCGGCCCTCGCGCACGCGCAGCAGGCCGGTCAGCAAGGCCAGCAGGGTGGACTTGCCGCTGCCCGAGGCGCCGGTGATCAGCAGATGCCGGCCGGCCGGCAGATCCAGGTCGGCGTAGGACAGGCTCGCACCTTCGGCGTAGCGGTGGCGCAGGCCCTGCCAACGCAGACTCATGAAGCGATCAGGGCCTTGAAGCTGGCCTCGAACTTGCGCACCTTGGGTGCAACGACATAGGCGCAGTAGCCCTGGCCCGGGTTGCGCTCGAAATAGCGCTGGTGGTAGCCCTCGGCCGGGGTGTAGTTGGCCTCGGCAGCCAGCTCGGTCACCACCCGGCCGCCCAGCGCCTCGTTGGCTTCGCGCAGCACCTCGGCCGCAAGCTCGCGCTGCGCCTCGGTGTGGAAGTAGATGCCCGAGCGGTACTGGGTGCCTTCGTCGGCACCTTGGCGGTTCAGCGAGGTGGGGTCGTGAATGTGCAAGAAAACTTCGAGGATCTGGCGCAGGCTGACCTGGGCCGGGTCGAAACGCACGCGCACCACCTCGGCATGCCCGGTGGCGCCGCTGCAGACGGCCTCATAGGTGGGGGACGGCATGTGGCCATTGCAGTAGCCCGACTCGACCGAAACCACCCCACGCACGCGCAGGAACACGGCCTCCAGGCACCAGAAGCAGCCGCCAGCCAGGGTGATCAGCTCAGTGTCCATGGGCGAGTCCAAGTGGAGTGTGAAACGCAGCGCGCATCATGCCCCACGTGCGCGTCGGCCATGAGCTCGGACATGAGGTCGGGCATGACATTCGCAAGGCTTGATTCAGCCGCGCCAGAATCAGCGGTTTCAGCCTGTTTCGGAAGTTGAAAATGCGCGCTCGCCTGCACCATCTGCACCGTCTTCTCGTCCCCGTCCTGCTCGGCACCGTGGCTGGCCTGGCGCTGGCCCAGGCCGGCGACCCCAATGCCACCGTGGCGCCCAACGCCAATCTGGTCGTGCAAGGCATTCCGGCGATCCCGCAGAGCCTCGCGGAAGAAGTGGTCCGCTACAACGACTTCCGCGGCCACAACTTTGTGGATTGGCACCCCAAGCGGCGCGAAATGCTGGTCAGCCACCGTCGCAAGGGGGGCAATACCGCGCAGCTCTACCGGCTCACCGAGCCCATGGGGCAGCTGGAGCAGCTGACCTTCACGCCAGACCCGGTGTCCAGCGCCGAGTACGAGCCGCGCGACGGGCGCTACATCGTCTTTGCGCGGGCCACGGGCGGCAACGAGGTGGGGCAGCTGTACCGGCTGGCGCTCGACACGCCGAACGCCGAGCCGGTGCTGCTGACCAACCCGGACGAGCGCAACAGCTTCAACCTCTGGCTGCGTCAGAGCGGCCAGATGGTGTTCTCGGCCGTTCCGGTGGACCGCACGGCGGCCGGCGGCACGCGCGCCAAGATCACGACCAGCTTCTACGTGATGGACCCCGAGAAGCCGCAGGACAAGCGCAAGCTGGGCGAGCTGGAAGGCGGTGGCTGGAGCGTCTCGGCGGCCAGCAATGACGAGAAGCAACTGGTACTTCGCCGCTATCTGTCGGCCAATGAGTCCCAGGTGTGGCTGATGGACGTGGGCAACGGGCAGACCCGCCAACTGCTGCCTGCGCCTGAGGCCAAGGAGCCGACCGCCAGCTATCACGCCGGCCGCTTCAGCCCGGATGGACGCAAGCTCTGGATTGCGACCGACCGCTTTGGCGAGTTCACCGAACTGGCCCGCCTGGACATCGCCTCCGGCACCGTGGAGCGCCTGTCCAGCCATATCCCCTGGGACGTCAGTGCGCTCACGCTGACCGAGGACGGCAAGACTGTGGCAGCGCAGTTCAATGTCGATGGCCGCGATGAGCTGCGGCTGTTTGACGGCGAATCGGGCCGTGAACTGCCGGCGCCGAAGCTGCCGCCTGGCAATGTGGGCACCACGGTGTACGACCGGGTGCGCAACGAGATCGCCTTCACCACCAATGGCGCCCGCGGCCCCAGCCAGATCTATTCGCTCAGCCCAGCGGGCAAGGTTGAGCAATGGACGCAGGCCGCCACCGAGGGCGTCGATACGCGGCAGTTCAGCGAGCAGAGCATCGTGCGCTGGAAGAGCTTTGACGGCATGACCATCTCGGGCCTGCTGAGCCAGCCGTCGGCCACGCGCTTCCCGGGTCGGCGCCCGGTGATCATCTCCATCCACGGCGGGCCCGAAGCGCAGGCGACCGTGGGCTTCATCGGCCGCAACAACTACTACGTGAACGAGCTGGGCATCGCCTTGATCCAGCCGAATGTGCGCGGCTCAACGGGCTACGGCAAGAGCTTCCTGGCGGCCGACAACGGCTTCAAGCGCGAGGACTCGGTCAAGGACGTCGGCGCCTTGCTCGACTGGATCGCCACCCAGCCCCATCTTGACCCCAAGCGCGTGCTCGTCATGGGCGGCAGCTATGGCGGCTACATGACGCTGGCCGTCGCCACGCACTATGCCGACCGCATCGCGGGCGCCATCGACATCGTCGGTATCTCGCATTTCCTGACCTTCCTGCAGAACACCGAGAGCTACCGCCGTGACCTGCGCCGCGTCGAATACGGTGACGAGCGCGACCCGGCCATGCGCGAGTTTCTCGAGCGCATCTCGCCGCTGACCAACGCCGCCAAGATCAAGAAGCCACTGTTCGTGGTGCAAGGCAAGAACGACCCGCGCGTGCCCTACACCGAG
>CALMQC010000632.1 GCA_937871895.1 uncultured Roseateles sp.
TGCACTCGGTCACCGGGTGCTCGACCTGCAGGCGCGTGTTCATCTCCAGGAAGTAAAAGCTCTCGTCCTTGCCGACAACGAACTCCACCGTGCCGGCGCTCTGGTACTTCACGGCCTTGGCCAGTTGCACGGCCTGCTCGCCCATGGCCTTGCGGGTGGCGTCGCTGATGAAGGGCGACGGCGCCTCTTCGATCACCTTCTGGTGCCGGCGCTGGATGGAGCACTCGCGCTCGTGCAGGTAGACGACGTTGCCGTGGCTGTCTCCGAGCACCTGGATCTCGATGTGGCGCGGCTCCTCGACGAACTTCTCGATGAAGACACGGTCGTCACCAAAGCTGTTGCGCGCCTCGTTGCGGCAGGACGAGAAGCCCTCAAAGGCTTCCTTGTCATTGAAGGCCACACGCAGGCCCTTGCCACCGCCCCCGGCACTGGCCTTGATCATCACCGGGTAGCCAATGCCCTTCGCGATCTCGACCGCCTGCTCGGGGCTGTCGATGGCGTCGTTGTAGCCAGGGATGGTGTTGACCTTGGCCTCGTTCGCCAGCTTCTTGGAGGCGATCTTGTCGCCCATGGCCGCGATGCTGTAGTGCTTGGGGCCGATGAAGACGATGCCCTCTTCCTCGCAGCGCCGCGCGAAGTCTTCGTTCTCGGACAGAAAGCCGTAGCCCGGGTGCAAGGCCTGCGCGCCGGTCTGCTTGCAGGCGGCAATGATCTTGTCGGCCACCAGGTAGCTCTCACGGCTGGGCGCCGGGCCCAGCAGCACGGCCTCGTCGGCCAGCTCGAAGTGGCGTGCGTCCTTGTCTGCCTCGGAGTAGACGGCCACGGTCTTGATGCCCATCTTGCGGGCGGTGGCAATGACGCGGCAGGCGATTTCACCCCGGTTGGCGATGAGGATTTTCTTGAACATGCTTTGCCTCTCTACTCTCAATCTGTCGAACGACCCAGCAACTGTTTGCGCTGCGGGGTGAAGTACCACCAGGGCCGAGCCGGCCCGCCGTTCATGAAGTCATGCGCAGCCATGAATGTGTCGAGCACGCAGGGGTCGTGGCGGTGGCCCATGGGGTCGCGCAGGCGGTCATAGGTTTCAAAGGGGTCCATGGCCTTGACGTGGGCGGGCGTCGTCAGCCCCAGGCCGACGAGGTCCGCCGCGATGGCGGGGCCGATGTTGGGGATGTCGGTGAGGCGGCGGGCCTCGGCGGCGCAGCTTGCCTTGACCATGGCGACTACAACGGAATGTTCCCGTGCTTGCGCCACGGGTTGTCCAGCTTCTTGTCCTTGAGCATCGCCAAAGACCGGCAGACGCGCTTGCGGGTCTCGTGCGGCTGGATGACGTCGTCGATGTAGCCGCGCTCTGCCGCCACAAAGGGGTTGGCGAAGCGGGCCTTGTATTCCGCCTCCTTGGCCGCGAGCTTCTCGGGGTCGCCCTTGTCCTCGCGGAAGATGATTTCAACGGCGCCCTTGGCCCCCATCACCGCGATCTCGGCGTTGGGCCAGGCGAAGTTGACGTCGCCGCGCAGGTGCTTGGAGGCCATCACGTCATAGGCGCCGCCATAGGCCT
>CALMQC010000633.1 GCA_937871895.1 uncultured Roseateles sp.
AGCTCATGAAGCCGCCGCCAGGCGCGACGACCACGGCCGCGCCGGTGGCCTTGGCCGGGTCGGGCAGGAAGGGCGTGAGCGTCGCCACCGTCACATTGCGCGCGAAGCGGCTGCCGTACTGCGTGTGCCAGACCTCGGGATTCTTGGCGCCAGGCAGCGGGCCGGTGCCGAGCTCGATGGCCGTCGGCTGTGCGGGCGTGGCAATCGGGGTCGCCTTGTCGTCGGCCGCCTGGGCCGGAGCGGTAAGCGCCGCCGCCAAGGCCAGGCCCGCAAGCACCCCACGCGATGCGATGTGCCGCGCGGTGCCGCGCACCGCCCAAAGACCAGAAATCTGTTTCACTCGGCGTCTCCTTTGAAGGTGTGATCAAGAATGTGGCGGCTGCGCCCTGCTGCTGCAGGGCCAGCCGCCCAACGCAAGGCCTCGCTCCCGAGGCTCGTCGTCTGTTAGCAAGTCTAACGATCTGATTTATTAACCAAAGCAAAGATCAATCACCGCTGCCGCCCATGCTGCGCATCACCCTCCTCGACACCACCGACGGCCTGGAGCCCACACTTGACCGCCCGCGCCCCGACCGCCTGATCAGCGGCAACCCGCTGCGCAAGACCTGGGTGCTGCACGAGGCGGGGCCGGTGACGGCCGGGGTGTGGGAATGCGAGGTGGGCCGCTGGCGCATCGTCTTCCCGGCCGAGCGGCAGGAGGTCTTCCATGTGCTCTCGGGCCGCGTGCGGCTGCATGGGCCGGCGGGCGCAACCGACATCGGCCCCGGCCAGGGCGGCGTGATCCCGCCGGGGTTTGAGGGGGAGTTTGAGGTGCTGGAGCCGGTGCGCAAGCAGTTTGTGCTGGTGGACACCGCCGCCTGAAGCGGCCGTAGCGAGGTGGTCAGTACCGCGCCGGCACAAACATCTCGGCCGGCACGGGGTGGCGCACGTAGTCGTCGTGCCGCTCACGCTCGGGCAGCGCGATCTCGCTGCGCTCGACCTCGTGGTACGGGAACTGGTCGAGCAGGTGCTGGATGCAGTTGAGCCGCGCGCGCTTCTTGTCGTCGGCCTGCACCACCCACCAGGGCGCCTCGGGGATGTGGGTGCGCTCCAGCATGCTCTCCTTGGCGCGGGTGTAGTCCTCCCAGCGGCGGCGGGACTCCAGGTCCATGGGTGAGAGCTTCCACTGCTTGAGCGGGTCGTGCATGCGGCCGAGGAAGCGCACATGCTGCTCCTCGTCGCTGATCGAGAACCAGTACTTGATGAGGGTGATGCCGGAGCGCACCAGCATGCGCTCGAACTCGGGGACGGAGCGGAAGAACTCCTCCACGTCGTCTTCGCTGCAAAAGCCCATCACGCGCTCGACGCCGGCGCGGTTGTACCAACTGCGGTCGAAGAGCACGATCTCGCCGCCGGCCGGCAGGTGCGGCACATAGCGCTGGAAGTACCACTGCGTGCGCTCGCGGTCATTGGGCGCCGGCAGGGCCACCACGCGGCAGACGCGCGGGTTGAGCCGCTGGGTAATGCGCTTGATGGCGCCGCCCTTGCCGGCCGCGTCGCGGCCCTCGAACAGGATCACCACCTTTTGCTTGGTGTGGGCCACCCAGTCCTGCAGCTTGACGAGCTCGCGCTGCAGGCGGAAGAGCTGCTTGAAATAGGCCAGGCGCTGGGACTGCGCGGCTTCATCCTGCGGCCCATCGAGGCCCCGCAGCGCCTCATCAACGCTGCGGTCCTCGATCTCCATCTCCAGCTCTTCGTCGTAGCCGTCGAGCAGGTCGCGGCGGATGCGGTCGGTGAGGCTAAGGTCGTTCATGCCCGGGATGCTGAAGGCCGGGCATGACGGTTTGTTGACCGGTCAGCGCGCGGCTGGCCCCTTTACGTAAGCACTCTCCTGCGGCCCGAGGTAGCTGGGCTTGAGGCCGCCCGCGTCGATCACCATTTTGTGCAGCACGACGCCGGGCTCCAGCACCCAGAACTTGAGCACATGCGGGCCGGGGCTGCTGACCTCGTGACGCGTCTGGAAGGTGGACGAAGAGTTGGAGACATTGCGCTCCCACTCCCGGTTGCCGTCGCCCACACCGCTGGCAGCGTGCATGTTGACGATCTGCAGCGGGCCGTCGTCGATGGAGACGGCGAAGCGCAGGCCATTGGCGGGCCAGTCGGGCTGGAACTTGAGCGTGGGGGCGACGGTGGTGTGCACCGTCAGCTTGCCGCTGCTGCTCAGGTTGACCGGGTACTCAAGTCGCATCGTGGCGGCCTTGGGGTCGGCGGGCGCGGGCACGTCCACGGGCAACGGCGTCATGCCGTCGCCGGTGCGGCTGTGGCCCGGCAGGCGCAGCCACTGGCGGCCGGCGGGGGCCACTTCGCGCGCGTGGCTGGCGGCCTCGATCGCGACAAC
>CALMQC010000634.1 GCA_937871895.1 uncultured Roseateles sp.
CGAAGGCGCGGGCGAGGACCCGACCCTGGGATCCGCCATGGCCGTGGCCCAGGTCCAGGGCTTCCAGGGCCCCTACATCGGCGCCCCGGGCCGCGTGATTGCCGGCCCCAAGCACTTTGCCGGTTATGGCGCGTCCATCGGCGGGCGTGACTACGACGAGGTGGACCTCTCCGACAGCCAGCTCTGGAACGTCTACCTCAAGCCTTTCAAGGCCGCCGTGGACGCAGGCGCCGGCAACATCATGAGCGCCTACATGGGCCTCAACGGCGTGCCCGCCTCGGGCAATCATTGGCTGCTGACCGAGGTGTTGCGCAAGAGCTGGGGCTTCAAGGGCTTTGTCGTCACCGATGCCGGCGCCGCCTTTGACCTGACCACCCACGGCTACACGCGCGATAAGCCCGAAGCCGCGCGCCAGGCCCTGCTGGCCGGCGTGGACATGGAGATGACCAAGCCCTTTGACAGCCAGGTCTTCGCCCACCTGCCCGAGCTCGTCAGCAAGGGCGAGGTGCCCGTGGCCAAGCTTGACGAAGCCGTGCGCCGCGTGCTGGAGGCCAAAGTGCGCATGGGCGTGTTTGAGAAGCCGCTGGTGGACGAAGCCGAGGCCGCCAAGGTGCTGGCCGACCCGGCCCACCGCGACGTCGCCCGCCGCGCGGCCGAGCGCTCTTTTGTGCTGCTGCGCAACGAGAAGCAGCTGCTGCCCCTCAAGGGGAGCAGCCTCAAGTCCGTCGCCGTCATCGGCCCCTTGGCCGACTCGGCGGTGGACACCGTCGGCCCCTGGATCTTTGCCCAGAACGACGCCGAGACCGTGACCGTGCTCGCCGGGCTCAAGGCCAAGCTGGGTGCCAAGGTCAAGGTCGACTACTCGCCCGGCGTCAGCATGCCCAAGCGCGCCAACAAGTCCATCTTCCCCGAGCCCAAGCCCGTGACGGTGGACGACAGCAAGGAGATTGCGCGCGCCGTGCAGATGGCCAAGCAGTCCGACGTCGCCGTGCTCGTGCTCGGTGAGGCGCAGATCATGAGCGGCGAGAACGCCTCGCGCTCCAGCTTCGACCTGCCCGGCCGCCAGCAAGAACTGCTCGCCGCCGTGATGGCCACCGGCAAGCCCGTGGTGGTGCTCTTGATGAGCGCCCGCCCGCTCGACCTCAAGGGCCTCGCGCCCCAGGCCTTGATGCAGATCTGGTACCCCGGCACCCAAGGCGGCGCGGCCGTGGCCAATGTGCTGCTGGGCGAGGTGTCACCCGGCGGCAAGCTGCCCTTTACCTGGCCGCGCAACATCGGCCAGGTGCCGCTGCACTACGCGCACCTGCAATCGCACTTCACCCACGCGATGACCGAGCGCTACTGGAACGAGCCCAACTC
>CALMQC010000635.1 GCA_937871895.1 uncultured Roseateles sp.
TCTCGGCGCGTCGCGCCGGCGCGCTGGCGCGACACTTCTACGACCGGAAGCGTGACTGCGCCGGTGTCCCCAGGCTTCAAGTGCGCGGCTATCGTGCATCCGACCGGCCCACCGGGGTACTGGCGCCCGACGAGCCCATTCTCAAGGGGTGCAGCTGGCGGTGGCGCAGCCTGGCCGGCGCGCAGGCCAGGCGCGCCAAAGCGCTCCGCTCACCACGCCCGCGCCCCGCCGTCGATCGCGTAGTCCGAACCGGTGATCCAGCTCGCCTCGTCGCTGCCAAGACTCCTCCTCTGGGTCGATGCCGCAGCCCACCTTCCACCCGGTGTTGTCCAGGTCCAGCCGTCGCTGGGGAGGCTGGTTGCCGCTGACGTCGCGCATCAGGGCTAAGCCGTCATGTGAAGCATCCCATTTGTCACGGACTCTTACGGCGAGTACCTTTCGATTGCAGGACAAGGACTTGGCTTGTCGCCGCAGGGGTACCGACACCCCGGGCGGCGAGTCATAGTCACGTTGTGAGTTGAGGTAAGGCGCTAACGCAATATATCCCCGTTGCGATACTGGGGAGCGCAACCTTGAGTTGCGCAGCAACGCGCAGCGTGGTTGCCATACGTTAGTCGAGCGGGCATATGCCCGGAGAACTCTCGTTCAGCTTCGTGCCTGAGTACAGCGCAGTCTATCTGCACGCCTCCGCACCATCAGACGGACGCCGAGTTCCAATCTCCATACGCATCTCCGACACAGCGGGACTCCGAGCGGTTCTGGACAAGCTTGAGGCGCTGATGCATGCGGAGGCAGCGAAGAGAAGAACTGCCCGCAACCCTACGAACGGGCTCGTCCACCAGACTGAAAGCACAATCTCAGTCCTCGTGTCAGGTGGCTCGATTGCAATTTCACGGCCGCTCTATGAAGAAGCCGCAGCGCTCGTGATCGACGGCAAGGCATTGCTGGCTGCAAGCCTCCTCAGCAAGTCAATCAGTTGGCTTGGCGTGGCAGGCGCCAGAGAGCTTGTGCATGCGATATACGAACATCAGCGTGCCGGTGGCCTGCGGGAGTGAGGCCTTGCTCTACGCTCAACCGTAGCGCCAACGGCACGTGACCAGACCAGGGCCGCAGGTACGCGGTACATTGTTTGCGACCCAGGCCCGGCGTCCTGCCGATGTCGCCCGGTTAGCTCCATTCGTTGGGCGCCACCTGAGCTTGCGTTCGGTACGGCAACGCCGTATCATGCGACATGCGCACGGTTGCGGAAACACAGATCTTTGTGCGCTACGCTGCAGAGGTCTGGTCCGACGCCGAGCGCCAAGAGTTCATCAATTTCATCGCTGCAAACCCGGAGGCCGGAGACATCATCCCTGCGTCGGGTGGTTGTAGAAAGGTCAGGTGGTCGAGGTCGGGCAAAGGCAAGCGAGGCGGTGCGCGCGTCATCTACTTCCTCGCACCCGCCGGCACGGTGTGGCTGCTGATCGTCTACTCGAAGGCAAGGTTTGACAACTTGGCTGCATCGTTTCTCGCGCAGGTGAAGGAAGGGGTTGAAGATGCGATCTGAAGTTCAAGAATTTCAAGCGGACCTCTTGGCGTCGGTCAAGCAAATGCGGCGCGGCGAGGCCGCGCGCGTCACGAAGGTCACGCTGCCTGCGGCGGCTGTGGCCCGGGCCAGCGTTGGTCTATCCCAGCAAGAGTTCGCGAAGCTGCTGGGTGTCTCGGCGCGCACACTTCAAGACTGGGAGCAGGGAAGGCGGGAGCCAACGGGCGCAGCTCGCACGCTGCTGAAGGTTGCGGTCAAGCATCCGAAGCTCTTGCGTGCGCTGGAAACGTGACGCCCGCACCCTCCATCGAGCGGCGGGCAACTGCGCTCGGCCAATAGGTGCCAGCTCATCCGCTTGGGGCTGCCGGCCAATGTGATTGCGCGTCGGTGAGCCACGCCGCCCACTTCACCACGCCCGTGCCCCGCCGTCGATCGCGTAGTCCGAACCCGTGATCCAGCTGGCCTCGTCGCTGACGAGGAAGCTGGCGAGCCAGGCCACGTCTTCGGGTTGGCCCACGCGCCTGAGCATCTTCTTGGCCAGCACCTGGCCCAGCAGCTCGGGCACGGTGTCGAGGTGATGGCGGGTGGCGCCGGTCACGATGAAACCGGGCGATATGGTGTTGCAGCGAATGCGGTGCGGGCCGCCTTCCATGGCGAGCTGGCGGGTCATGGCCAGCACGCCGCCCTTGCCGGCGCAGTGGGCCAGCGCGGCCGAGCCCTGCAG
>CALMQC010000636.1 GCA_937871895.1 uncultured Roseateles sp.
GGCAAGACGACCCTGCTCAAGAGCCTGATGGGCGTGGTGCCGGTCACCTCGGGCCGCATCGAACTCGGCGGCGTGGACGTCACCAAGCTCAAGTCACACGAGCGTGTGCGGGCCGGCTTTGGCTACGTGCCGCAGGGGCGCGAGATCTTCGGGCGGCTCTCCGTGATGGAGAACCTGCAGATGGGCCTGGCCAGCAAGCCCGCCAGCACGCCGTTGCCGGCTGAAATCTTTGAGCTCTTCCCCGTGCTCAAGCAGATGCAGGGCCGGCGCGGGGGCGACCTCTCGGGTGGCCAGCAGCAGCAGTTGGCCATTGGCCGGGCGCTGGCTGCGGGGCCCAAGGTGCTGCTGCTCGACGAGCCCACCGAAGGCATCCAGCCCAATGTCATCAAGGACATCGGCAAGGTCATCAAGCACCTGGCGCACGACAAGGGCCTGGCCGTGCTGCTGGTCGAGCAGTTCTACGACTTTGCGGCCGAGCTGGCCGACCAGTACCTGCTGATGCAGCGCGGCGAGATCGTGGCGCGCGGTCGCGGTGCTGACATGGAACTTGAAGGCGTGCGCGACAAGCTAGCGCTGTGACGCGAACCGGCGCGTGAGCGCCGCAGCGCCAAGCCCGACCAGGGCGCCGAGCATGTCGGCCACCACGTCCTGCCAATCCGCCTCGCGCGGCGGCAGGAAGTGCTGGGCGATCTCGATGCCGATGCCATAGGCCAGCAGCACGCCCAGCAATTGCAGCCACTGGCGGGGCTGGCGCCAGTAAGCCTGGACACTGACCCAGGCCAGGCTGCCAAAGGCCAGCAGGTGGTTGGACTTGTCCCAGCCCGTCGAGAGGCCCTCGGGCGGCTTGGGCGTCAAGGCCAGCGCGGTGATGGCCAGGTAGAGCAGCGCCAGCAGCGCCCGCCAGACCGGCCGCAGCCGGGCGTCTTCCAGACGATGAAGCATCTTCTCAGTGCATCAGGTTGAACCACTGCCGCGCCTGCTTCAGGTGGGCGCTGAGCTGAGCCTGGGCGGGTTGGCCCCAGGGGTCGGCGGTGCGGGTGGTTTCGGTCAGGGCGGCGTCGATCTGCTCGCGCGAGTTGGCGTTGAGCATCCAGTTCATCGACGGGTCACGGCGGTCCTTGAACTTGGGCAGCCGCAGCTCGGCCACACGGCCACAGCCGCCGACGCGCTTGATCAGCTCCAGCTGTGAATCGAGTGCGCGCGCGCCATTGCTGGCCAGGATGCCGGCCGGCGGCGCCACCATCTCCGGCAGGCCCATGCTGGTGGCGCGGCGGCGGCCCGGGTCCACCGGCGGGATGTTGTTGCCGCGCGGGGCATCGCGACAGAGCCAGTCGTCGGCACGGGCCGGCGTGTTGACCAGCAGCACCAGGCGCAAGCGGCGTCGGTCCAGCACCTGGCTGCAATCGTCCTCAGGCTTGCAGTCACGCAGCAGGCCGCTGGTCTCCAGCTCGCGCAGCACGTCCAGCAGTGCCAGGGTAGCGCTGGACTCGACGTAGCCGCCGTCGCCGAGATGGTCCCAGGTGCCGCCGTCGTCCAAGGCGTCGCCGTCGTGGTGCGGTGTCTTGAGCCGCACCGTGCCGGCCGGGCTGATGTAGGGGAAGCGGGCGCTGTTGTGCACGGCCTGGGCCAGGCTCAGGTTGTCCACGTCCAGGTCCAGCGTGCCGTCCAGCAGGTCGATGCCATCGGCCTCATGCAGTCGGAACTGGGTCTGGTAGACGCGTTGCCCGCGGGTCAGCGCTGCGGTGTTGAGCGACAGCAGCGGAAGCCAGCCGCCGCTGCGCGCCAACTCTCCGGTCAGGGCCGTGAAGGGCGCCGCGAACGGGTTGGGGGCCGGCGTCTTGGCGGCGCAGCGCAGCGCCAACTGGCGGTCCCAGTCCCGCTGCCAGACCTCTTCCAGGCCCAGCGAGCGGTCCCAGCCCGGGAAGTCGATTGGCAGGAAGCGTTGCACGAGATCGGGGTAGAGCATCAGGCCCACGGGTGCGGCCAGGTGGTCCTGGCCGGTGAAGGCGCGGGTGAGCTTCCAGGGCGAGCAGGCCGTGGCGTCGGTGGCGCGGCGTCGGGCGTCGAGCGCCGCGACAAAGGTGCTGGCGCCCAAGGCACCGCCAGAGGTGCCACTGATGGTGAACACCGAATCGGCGAAGTTGACGTTCTCCTGCTCGCCCAGCTCCTGCAGGCGCGCCAGCGCCGCGCTGCCCCAGTAGGCGGCGCGGGAGGCACCGCC
>CALMQC010000637.1 GCA_937871895.1 uncultured Roseateles sp.
GATGTGCAGACGTACTTCTTCCGCCGCAGCAACATGAATGCCCTCGGCCAGCCGCGCAGCTGGACCGACCACCTGCTGTGGCACCACGCCGCCCACACCGTGGACCTGTTCGCCTACCAGGCGCAGAGCCCCATCGTGAAGGCCAATGCGCTGCAAGGCCCCATCCACCCGACGCTCGGCATCGCGATGGACATGAGCATCCAGCTGCAGGCGGCCAATGGCGCGATCTGCACCTTGAGCCTGAGCTTCAACAACGAAGGGCCGCTCGGCACCTTCTTCCGCTACATCGGCGACACCGGCACCTACATCGCTCGCTATGACGACCTCGTCAATGGCAAGGACGAGAAGATCGACGTGAGCCAGGTCGACGTGTCGATGAACGGCATCGAGCTGCAGGACCGCGAGTTCTTCGCCGCCATCCGCGAAGGCCGCGAGCCCAATGGCAGCGTGGCGCAGGTGCTGCCTTGCTACCAAGTCCTCCACAAGCTGGAGCAACAACTGTCGTGAGCACGCGGCGCGTCGGCCCCTTCGAAGTCCAAGCTCTGGGCCTGGGGTGCATGAACCTCAGCCACGCGTACGGCGTGCCACCGACGCGCGAGGCCGCGCAGGGCCTGCTGCTGCGGGCTCTCGATGCCGGCATCGACTTCTTCGACACCGCCGCGCTCTACGGCTTTGGCGCCAATGAGAGCCTGGTGGGCGAGGTGCTGGCGCCGCACCGCCATCGCTTCGTGCTGGCCAGCAAGTGCGGCATGCAGGGCGTGAACGGCAAGCGCGTGATCGACGGCCGGCCCGCCACGCTCAAGGCCACCTGCGAGGACGCGTTGCGCCGCCTGCGCACCGAGGTCATCGACCTCTACTACCTGCACCGCTGGGACAAGCAGGTGCCGATTGAAGACAGCGTCGGTGCCCTCTCTGAGCTGGTGCGCGAGGGCAAGATCCGCGCGATCGGCCTCTCGGAGGTCAGCAGCAGCACGCTGCGCCGCGCGCACGCCGTGCACCCCATTGCCGCGCTGCAGTCCGAGTACTCGCTGTGGAGCCGCGACGTCGAGCGCGGCACGCTGGCGGCCTGTGCCGAGCTGGGCGTGGCCTTTGTGGCCTTCAGCCCGCTGGGCCGCGGCTTCCTGAGCGCGGGCGTGGACGACCCCGCCAGCCTGCCCGCCAACGACATCCGCCGCGCGATGCCGCGCTTTCAGGCCGAGGCCTGGGCGCACAACCTGGCTTGCCTGCAAGGCCTGCGCGAGCTCGCGTCCGAGCAAGGCTGCTCGATGGCGCAGCTGGCCCTGGCCTGGGTGCTGCAGCAGGGCCCCGCTTACGGGGTGCAGATGCTCGCCATCCCCGGCACCACGCGCCTAGAGCATCTCCTAGACAACCTCGGCGCTGCCGGCGTTACGCTCTCATCCGACCTAGCGCGGCGCGCCGCTGCGTGTATGTCGGGCATCCAGGGGGCGCGCTACGCGCCCGCCACTTTTGCCGAGATCGACAGCGACTAGAAGACATCGTTCATCCCTTCCACCGCGAGGAGACATCGCATGCAACGCAGAGCCACCCTCACTGCCTTGGCCGCACTGGCCCTGGCTACCCCGCTGAGCCATGCGCAAAGCGACACGATCAAGATCGGCGTCGTGGTGCCGATGACGGGCCAGAGCGCCTCCACCGGCCGGCAGATCGACGCGGCCATCAAGCTCTGGATGGCGCAAAGCGGCGGCAAGGCCGGTGGCAAGAAGGTCGAGATCCTGCTGCGCGACGACACCGGCGTGGCCGACGTGACGCGCCGCCTGGTGCAGGAGCTGATCGTCAATGACAAGGTCGTCGCGGTGGCCGGCTTTGGCCTCACGCCGCTGGCCCTGGCCGCCGCGCCGCTGGCCACGCAGAGCAAGACGCCGATGGTTGTGATGGCCGCAGCGACGAGCAGCATCACCGAGGCCTCGCCCTTCATCGTGCGCACCAGCTTCACGCTGCCGCAGGCCGCCGTGGGCATGGGCGAGTGGGCGCCCAAGAACGGCATCAAGAAGGTGGTCAGCCTGGTCACCGACTACGGCCCCGGCAACGACGCCGAGAAGTTTTTTGTCAACCAGTTCTTGCTCAACGGCGGCCAGGTGCTGGAGAAGCTGCGCACCCCGCTGCGCAGCCCCGACTTCGCGCCCGTGCTGCAAAAGGTGCGTGACGCCAAGCCCGATGCGCTGTTTGTCTTCCTGCCCTCGGGCCAAGGCGCGCAGTTCATGAAGCAGTTCGGCGAGCGCGGCCTCGACAAGGCGGGCATCAAGCTCATCGCCACCGGCGACGTGACCGACGACGACCAGCTCAACGACATGGGCGATGTGGCGCTGGGCGTGGTCACCACCCACCACTACTCGGCCTCGCACAACAGCGCGATGAACAAGAAGTTCGTGGCCGACTTCCAGGCCATGCACAAGTTCCGCCCCAACTTCATGGGCGTGGGCGGCTATGACGGCGTGCGCCTGATCTTCAAGGGCCTGGACGCCACCAAGGGCCAGGGCGGCGAGGCGCTGCTGAACGCCATGAAGGGCCAGCTCTTCGAAAGCCCGCGCGGCCAGATCCTGATCGACGCCCAGACCCGCGACATCGTGCAGGACATCCACACCCGGCGCGTGGAGCGCAAGGACGGCCAACTTTGGAACACCGAGTTCGACGTGCAGCGCGCGGTCAAGGACCCAGGCAAGCTGAAGTAAAAGCAAGCACAGCCACAGAGACACGGAGACACAGAGAAATGCCGGCTTCCTCTGTGTCTCTGTGCCTCTGTGGCTTTGTTCCCCAGCGCCACTGAGGCAGTCCACGCATGCCCACCTTGATTTTTGACGGCGTTGCCTACGGCATGCTGCTCTTCGTACTGGCCTTGGGGCTGGCGGTGACCATGGGCTTGATGAACTTCATCAACCTGGCCCATGGTGCGTTTGCGATGGTGGGTGGCTATGCGGTGATCCTGCTGATGCAGAAGCAGGGCTGGCCCTTCCTGCTCTGCCTGCCGGCGGCGTTTGTGATCACGGCAGCCTTGGGCGCGGTGCTGGAGCGCCTGCTGTACCGGCGGCTCTACGGCCGCTCGCATCTCGACCAGGTGCTGTTCTCCATCGGCCTCACCTTCATGGCGGTGGCGACGGTGGACTACCTGGTCGGCTCGCAGCAGCAGAACGTGCAGCTGCCGGAGTTCTTCCGTCAGCGCTTTGAGTTCGGGTCGGGCTTCTGGATGCTGGGCATGGGGGCGTATCGGCTCTTCATCGTGATCGTCTGTGTGCTGCTGGCCGTGGTGCTGCAGCAGTTGCTGGCGCGCACGCGCTTTGGCAGCCGGCTGCGCGCGGCGGTGGATGACCCGCGCGTGGCGGCGGGCCTTGGCATCCCGGTGGACCGGGTCTTTCTCGTCACCTTCGCGGTGGGCTCGGGCCTCGCGGGCCTTGGCGGGGCGCTGGGGGCCGACATCCTCGGGCTCGACCCCAGCTTCCCGCTCAAGTTCATGGTCTATTTCCTGATCGTCTGCGCGGTGGGCGGCACCAGCTCCATCACCGGCCCGCTGGTGGCCGCGCTGCTGCTCGGCATCGCGGACGTGATGGGCAAGTACTACGTGCCCAAGCTCGGCAGCTTCATCGTCTACCTGCTGATGAT
>CALMQC010000638.1 GCA_937871895.1 uncultured Roseateles sp.
CGACCAGCAGCACCTATGTCGACAACGTCGCTTTCATCAACAGCCGCATGGACAGCCACATCCTGCCGGTGGGCTGGTGCGTGGGCACGGGCACCAGCAAGACCGGCACCGGCACGGGCAGCTGCAGCACCAACCCGCCGCCCTGGGCCGGCACCGCCAACGGCGGCGCGACGGACGCGGCCGGCTGGCGCGAGGCCGGCAGCATGGACCTGAGCGGCGCGCCTTTGAGTGTCAGCAGCCGTGTCGGCGCGGCCAGCGTGACCGTGGGCGGCCTGCCCACCAATGTGACCCTGGCCAAGCCCTTTGACAGCACGGCCGGCTTCACGACGCGGGCCGAGATCTTCTACGCCTCCACCATCGCCACGGGCGCGCCGGGCGGCTGGGTGCCCAGCCCGTGATGAGGTGGTGCCTGCCCTTGATGCTGGCCGCCGGCCTAGGGGTGGCGGCCGCCCAAGGGCTGGGCGAGACGCCCGCCAACGTGGCGACTGGTCCGCGCCTCATCCTGGTGGGCGACTCGACCATGGCGCCCCGCAGTGGCTACGGCAATCAGCTGTGCGAACGCTTCCAGCAGGTCGCCTGCCTCAACCTCGCGCGCGGCGGGCGCTCCACCAAGAGCTACCGCGCGGAAGGCCTGTGGGACACCGTGCTGCAGCTCTTGAACGAGAAGGGCGCGCCGCAGAAGAACCTCGTGCTGCTCCAGCTCGGCCACAACGACCAGCCCGGCAAGCCCGGCCGCAGCACCGACCTCGCCACCGAGTTCGGCCCCAACCTCACGGTCTATGTGCGCGAGGTCAAGGCCACTGGGGCGGAAATCATCCTCATCACGCCGCTCACACGGCGCAGCTTCAAGGATGGGTTGCTCGCCAACGACCTGCGCCCTTGGGCCGAGGCCGTGATGCGGGTGGCTGAAGCGGAACAGGTGCCGGTGCTCGATCTCAACGCCCTCAGCCACGCCGCCGTGCAGGCCCTGGGTCAGGCCGAGGCCGACACCCTGGCCGAAGCGCCGCCGCGCTTTGACCGCACCCACCTCGGCCCCAAGGGCGCGGCACTCTTTGCCGACATGGTGGCCGAGGGCCTGCTCAAGCTGCGGCCGGCGCTGCAGGCGGCGCAGACCCTGCGATAGCCCGCGCGAAAATCGCGTGCATGCCCGCCAAGTTTGCTGTGCCCGCTCCGCCGCCCGGAGCCGATCCGCTGTCCCACGTCCAAAGCCTCATCCCCCAGCTGCGGCCCGCGCTTGACCTCAGCGTCACCGAGTTCGACGAACTGGCGCAGCTCACTGCCATCGATGTGATCGCGCTGGACGCTGACTCAGCGGAGGTAGCGCTGCACTACGTCGTGGCCTGGGAGGCCTTCCACGCCTGCGACGGCGTCACCGTAAGCGGCCGGCACCAGCGCCTGGTGCGCGGCGTGGTGGAGGGCGAGCGCTGGCACTTCAAGCCCGCCGTGCCGCAGCCCACGCGCGACCCTGCCGACGAACTGTGACCTCCGACGTTTTCTCCCTCGCCCAAATCCTGGGCTATGGCGCCTTTGTGCTCGGCGTCGTCTGCTTTGCGCAGACCGACGACCGCCGCTTCAAGCTCTTCATGGCGGCCGAGTGCGCGGCCTACATCGGCCACTTTGCGCTGCTGGGCCAGCCCACGGCCATGGCCAGCACCACGGTCTCGCTCATGCGTTCGCTGGCGTCCATCAAGGCGCGCACGCCGGTGGTGGGCATCTTCTTCATCGCGCTCTCGGCCAGCCTCGGTGTGTGGCTGATGCACGGCTGGCTCAGCTTGCTGCCCATCGCCGCCAGCTGCATCGGCACCTTCTCGCTCTTCTTCCTGCACGGCCTGCGCATGCGGGCGCTGATGCTCGTCGGCACCGGGCTTTGGCTCGTCAACAACCTGCTCGTCGGGTCGATTGGCGGCACGCTGCTGGAGGGCGTGCTGATGGTGACGAATGTGCGGACGTGCTGGCTGCTGTGGCGGGCAAAGTCCTGAGAGCGCTCAACGGCGCAGCGCGTCCTTGAGCCAGCCAAGGGCCAGGGCTTGCGCCTCCCGGCCACACCGATGGCCGCCTGCAGTGGCTTCGAAGCGGAAGCCTTCTCCACGAGGCCAAGCGCGTGCCAATTGCTGGGCGGCGGTTTGCGCGGCGTCCCACGGGAAGAGCTTGTCCTCGGGCGAGGCCATCAGCAACAGCGGTCGCGGGGCGATGAGGGCGGCCACGTCCGGGTGGTCCAACTCCGCCGCGAGGCCGGGGTGCAGCATGGTGAAGGCGGACTGGCCGGCCAGCGCATTGCCGCCGGGGCGCAGCA
>CALMQC010000639.1 GCA_937871895.1 uncultured Roseateles sp.
CCTCACGTCAACAAAGTGGACGGCCATCGCGGCCGCTGCGGCCATGGCGGGGCTGACGAGGTGGGTGCGGCCACCGGCACCCTGACGGCCTTCGAAATTGCGGTTGCTGGTCGAGGCGCAGCGCTCGCCGGGTTCGAGGCGGTCGGCGTTCATCGCCAGGCACATCGAGCAGCCCGGCTCGCGCCACTCGAAGCCGGCGGCCTTGAATACCTGGTCCAGGCCTTCGGCTTCAGCCTGTGCCTTGACGAGGCCGGAGCCGGGCACCACCAGCGCCAGCTTGATGTTCTTGGCGATACGGCCACCCACGCGCTTCACGACAGCCGCAGCCTCGCGCATGTCCTCGATGCGGCTGTTGGTTCAGGAGCCGATGAAGATCTTGTCGACATGGATGTCGCTGATCGCCTTGTTGGGCTCCAGGGCCATATAGGTCAGCGCGCGCTCGATGGCGCCACGCTTGACGGCGTCCTTTTCCTTGTCGGGGTCAGGCACGCGGTCGGCGACGGACAGCACCATCTCGGGCGAGGTGCCCCAGGTGACCTGCGGCAGGATCTGCGCGGCATCGAGCTCGACGCGCTTGTCGAAGTGCGCGCCTTCGTCCGAGTGCAGCGTGCGCCAGTAGGCCACGGCCTGGTCCCACTCCACGCCCGAGGGCGTGAAGGGGCGGCCCTTCACGTAGTTGATCGTCGTGTCGTCCACGGCGACGAGGCCCGCGCGGGCGCCGGCTTCGATGGCCATGTTGCAGACCGTCATGCGGCCTTCCATGCTCAAGCTGCGGATGGCCGAGCCGGCGAACTCGATGGTGTAGCCGGTGCCGCCGGCCGTGCCAATCTTGCCGATGATGGCCAGCACGATGTCCTTGGCCGTCACGCCGCGAGCGACCTGGCCCTCGACCTTGATCAGCATGTTCTTGGCCTTCTTGGCCAGCAGGGTCTGCGTGGCGAGCACGTGCTCGACCTCGCTGGTGCCGATGCCGTGCGCCAGCGCGCCAAAGGCGCCATGCGTCGAGGTGTGGCTGTCACCGCAAACCACGGTCATGCCGGGCAGCGTGGCGCCCTGCTCGGGGCCGATCACGTGGACGATGCCCTGGCGGCGGTCGCTCATCTTGAACTGCGTGATGCCGAAGCGGTCGCAGTTGGCGTCGAGCGTGTCCACCTGCAGGCGCGACACCGGGTCGGCAATGCCTTCACGGCGGTCGGTCGTCGGCACGTTGTGGTCGCTCACGGCCAGGTTGGCCGAGAGACGCCAGACCTTGCGCGCTGCCAGGTCCAGGCCTTCAAAGGCCTGGGGGCTGGTCACTTCGTGCACCAGGTGGCGGTCGATGTAGAGGATGGCCGTGCCATCGGGCTCGGTGCGAACGACGTGTTCGTCCCAGAGCTTGTCATACAGGGTTCGAGAACTGGACTTCATTGCTTCTCTCGAGGAATCAGGGTGTCCACAAAACGTTGGACGACAGTGGGCAGGCGCTGCTGGCGCAGCACGCCCAGGTAATAGTCGCGCTCCGCCCACGGTTCTTCAAGGCGGATGCAGCGCACGCCGAAGACGCGGGTGAAGCGCTCGGCCGGCTCCTGCGGCAACACGGCCACGCCCATGCCGGCCTCGACCAGTTGCGCGATGCCATCAAAGCCCCGCACCTGCAGGCGCGCGTTGAGCGTCTTGCCGCGTGCGGCGGCCTGCTCGCGCAGCAGCTCCTGGGCTGCGGCGCCGGCATGCAGACCGATCAGGTCATAGGCCAGCAGGTCGTCATAGGTCACGGTGTCGCGGCTGGCCAGCGGGTGGCGCAGTGGCACCAGGGCCGAGAGGCGGCCGCGCGCAAAGATCCAGGTCTGCAGGCGGTTGTCGAGCAGCGGCGCGGTAAACACGCCCACATCGGCGCGGCCCTCGGCCACGGCCGCTTGCACCTCGGCACTGGTCAGGTCTTCCAGGCTGATGCGGATCTGCGAGTGCGCCTGGGAGAAGCTCACCAGATGCGGCGGCAGGCACTCGGCAATGGCACTGGTGTTGGCCGCAATGCGCAGATGGCCCTTGATGCCACGCGAGAACTCCATGACCTCGGTTTCGAGGGCATAGAGCGAGGCGTGCAGCGAGCGGATGTGGCGCACCAGCGCGCGGCCAGCCTCGGTGGGCTCGACGCCCCGGGCGCGGCGCTCGAAGAGCTGCACGCCAAGGCGGCTCTCCAGGTCAGACAGGCGCTTGCTCGCCGCCGCCAGGGCCAGATGCTCCTGGGCAGCGCCGCGCGTGATGGAGCGCGTCTGCTCGATGGCGAGCACGAGGTTGAGCGTGGTGAGGTCGTGGCGCATGGCGGGTCTCCAGCAAGAATAAGTCTTCGCGGAACTCGCAATTCTGCGCCAATTACTGATTGAGGCTTCGACCGCGACGAAGCTGCAAGGGCTTTCAAGCCCAAAAACCACTGGCTT
>CALMQC010000640.1 GCA_937871895.1 uncultured Roseateles sp.
CAAGCACCAATCGACCCCAACCCCGGCCAGGACTTCATCCCCGGCAACCAGCTCAAGCGTCTGGCGGTGTATGGCAGCCAGGTGCCGGTCGACATCGAGCTCGGCTACCCGGCCGCCAGCCAGCTCGCGGGCCTGCGCGCCGCCGTCGTGGCGGCGGTGTCGGCCGTGCCGGGCGTGAGTGCCGTGCAGGTGGAGCTGGCCAGCCGCGTCATCGCCCACGCCGTGCCGCGCGGCGTGCAGTTGCTGCCGGGCGTCAAGAACATCATCGCCGTCGCCTCCGGCAAAGGCGGCGTGGGCAAGAGCACCACCGCCGCCAACCTGGCCCTGGCCCTGTCGGCCGAGGGTGCCCGCGTCGGCGTGCTCGACGCCGATATCTACGGCCCCAGCCAGCCTCTGATGCTGGGCGCCAGTGGCGGCCCCGAGTCGCTCGACGGCAAGACCATGGAGCCCAAGCTCGCCCACGGCCTGCAGCTCAACTCCATCGGCTTCATGGTCGACGACGACCAGGCCCTGATCTGGCGCGGCCCCATGGCCACCCAGGCGCTGGAGCAACTGCTGCGCCAGACGCGCTGGCAAGACCTCGACTACCTCATCATCGACATGCCCCCCGGCACCGGCGACATCGCCCTCACGCTCTCGCAGCGCGTGCCCGTCACCGGGGCCGTCATCGTCACCACCCCGCAGGACATCGCCCTCATCGACGCCAAGAAGGGCCTCAAGATGTTCGAGAAAGTCGGCATCCCCATCCTCGGCGTCGTCGAGAACATGGCCGTCCACATCTGCAGCCACTGCGGCCACGCCGAGCACATTTTCGGCAGCGAAGGCGCCGCCCGCATGGCCGCGCAGTACGGGCTGGAGCTGCTGGCCTCACTCCCCCTGGCCATGAACATCCGCGCCCAGGCCGACTCCGGCACGCCGACCGTGGTGGCCGAGCCCGACGGGCCCACAGCAGCGCTCTACAAGGACCTGGCCCGCAAGGTGGCCGTGAAGATTGCGGCGCAGAGCAAGGACTACTCGGCGAAGTTCCCGACGATCACGGTGTCGAAGGGGACGTGAGGGTGATCAATGCGGATGCCGCGAGCGTAGACGAGCAAGCGGTCTCGCCGGGCTCCCAAACAGGCCTGGCGCATCTCTCACTACTTCGAGATTGGAAGTCCTGAGAGCGCAGCAGACAGCCCCCAAAGGATGACCAGCAGTCCGAGACACCCGGCGATCAGCGTTGTCGCAGGGGAGCGGGCGGCACAAACAGTTATCGCGGTGACGAGAAACAATGCTCCGGGCACGTACAAGATCGGAGCGAGCCCACCGAAGCTAATCAGGGCACCGGAAACAACAAAGATTGGCGCGGCAAGCAACGCTTTGACCAGGGCGTGGGCTGTGGAAACTTGGCCTTTCGAAGCCACGTCTAGCGTGACGCGGCGTTGCCATGGCTCGCCAACAGGGGCGTCTGTCGGCTTCCACGTTGACGAGGGGCCGAAATCTGCATCACAGGTCGGGCAACAAAGGGCGCTTCCCGCGACTTCGTTCGAGCAGTTTGGGCAGTAGGGCATCGTCAAGCCAAGCGTTTGAAAGGCGTCGGATGCTTTCCCTGCGGATGAATTCGGAGGGGCTACCCACGCAAAACACGGCGGGTTACGCCGGAGGCGCAACCCGCCCTACTTGCGCGCCCTCAGCGCCGTCCGCGCCTGCACGAAGTTGAATGCGTAGCTGACTGCCTCGTTGATGGCGTTGTCGATCTCGTGGCGCTCGTGTTCGGTCAGGTAGAAGCTGAAGTCCACCTCGTGGCGGATGTAGCGGGGGCCGAGGCGGTTGAGGGCCACGCAGGCGACGTCGCACAGCAGGTCGTTGCTGATGGCGAGGGTGGGGTAGTCTTTGGCCGAGTCGACCACGGCGGCGAACACTTCGCGTTCGTGGTGGTTGTAGATGGAGCTGAAGTCGGCGTTCATGGTGAGCGTCCCTGGCGGTGTGCGGGTCAACGAGTTTTATAGCCTGCCGCGTCGGGTCTGACCACCCAGAAAGGCTCAGGCAGCGCCAATTCCTGCCTTCATTCCCGCGGCTTTGGCCTTGTGCGCGGCCACGAAGTCGAGCATGCGGGTGATGCAGCCCTGGGCCTTGGCGCGGATGGGCTCGTCCACCTGGATCTGCGGCTGGCCGGATTCGAGGCAGGCTACGAGGTTGGCGAGGCCGTTCATGGCCATCCAGGGGCAGTGCGCGCAGCTCTTGCAGGTGGCGCTGTTGCCGGCGGTGGGCGCCTCGATGAGCGTCTTACCCGGGGCCAGCTGGCGCATGCGGTGCAGGATGCCGTTGTCGGTGGCGACGATGTAGGCGGGGGCATTGCCCTCGACCACGGCCTTGATGAGGGCCGATGTGGAGCCGACGACGTCGGCCTGCTCGACCACGCTGCGCGGGGACTCGGGGTGCACCAGCACCAGGGCGCCCGGGTGCTGCTCGCGCAGCAGCTCCAGCTCCAGGCCCTTGAACTCGTCGTGGACGATGCAGGCGCCGTTCCAGCACAGCATGTCAGCGCCGGTTTGCTCCTGGATGTAGCGGCCGAGGTGGCGGTCGGGCGCCCAGAGGATCTTTTTGCCCTGGGCGTGCAGGTGGGACACGATCTCCAGCGCGCAGGAGCTGGTGACCATCCAGTCGGCGCGGGCCTTCACGGCGGCGCTGGTGTTGGCGTAGACCACGACCTCGCGGTCGGGATGGGCGTCGCAGAAGGCGGCGAAGGTGTCGGCCGGGCAGCCCAGGTCCAGCGAGCAGGTGGCGTCCAGGTCGGGCATCAGCACGGTCT
>CALMQC010000641.1 GCA_937871895.1 uncultured Roseateles sp.
CCAATTCGTCGAAGGGGACGGGTACTACGCAACAAACGGAATTCACTTTGGGCAAGGTGACATCGATGATGAGGACGCGCAAGCCCTTTGCCAGTTCAACGGCGGTACGTCATTCGACATCGTGCTCGACTCGTTCACGTACCCCGATATGGCGACGTGGGGAACGGGATATGGACGCCAAGTGCTCTTGCACGAACTCGGTCACGCGTTGGGGCTGGACCACCCGAATCACCCGGACCTTCCTGATAGTGAAGACAACACCAACTACTCGTTGATGTCGAACAACTGGCGCGGCGGCGCCAAGTCGACCTACAGCACCTACGACCTCTACGCCCTTTCTTGGATCTACGGCGGTGACGGCATCGGCGGCACCTGGGGCGTCAATTCCACCAACGGGCCCGTAGCGCCGCCGGAGCTCTACCCGCCCATCACCCACACCATCAGCGCGGCGCAAACCCGCCTGTCCGAAGACGCGGCCAGCTACAGCTTCACCGTCACCCGCACGGGCAACGTCAGTGTGGCCACCACGGTCGCCTGGGCGATCAGCGGCGCCGTGGACGCCGCGGACTTCGGGGGCACCCTGCCCGCGGGCGTCGTGAGCTTTGGCAGCGGCGAACTCACCAAGACCGTCACCTTCAACGCCACCAACGACGAGCTTGCAGAGGTCGACGAGGTCTTTGCCGTCACCCTGGGTGCGCGCACCGGCAACGGCGCCATCCTGGGCGATGCCACCAGCGTGACCTACACCCTGGCTGACGACGACACCCCGCCGGTGATCCACATCTCCAGCGCCCAGGCGAGCGAAGGAAGCGCCAGCAGCGCCGAGATGGTGTTCACCGTCAGCCGCACCGGCAACCTGGGCAAGCCCTCGGATGTGAACTGGTCATACGTCAGTGGCTCGGCCTCGGCCGATGACTTCACCGGCGGCGTGCCCACGGGCGGCACGGTGAGCTTCGCCGCGGGCGAGAGCAGCCGCACCATCGCCGTGGGCATCGCCGGCGACACCCGCATCGAGCCCGACGAGACCTTCTTCCTGCAGATCACACCCACCCGCTTCGGCACCGCAGGCACCAGCCAGGGCCAGGGCCTCATCGTCAACGACGACGTCGACCAGACCTTCAGCATCGCCGCGCGCAGTGCCAGCCTCATCGAAGGCCACAGCGGCACCCAGCCGGTGGAGTTCGTCGTCACCCGCAGCGGCAACACCAGCGCCGCGGCCACCGTGGGCTGGGCGCGCGAAGGCAGCATCGGCGCCGACGACCTGGTCACGGCACCGGCCAATGGCAGCCTGAGCTTCGGCCCCGGACAGACCAGCCAGATCATCCGCTTCGACGTGCGTGGCGACACCCGCGTCGAAGGCGACGAGAGCCTGACCATCCGGCTGGTGGCCGTCAACGGCCTGGGCGCCGGGTTGGGCACGCCCACTCAGGCCGCCACCACCGTCATCAGCGACGACCCCAAGGGCCTGGTGACGGCCAGCATCGCGCGCACCAGCGTCAACGAAGGCGCCGCCGGCACCACGCTCACCCACAGCTTCACCCTGACCCGCGGCGGCAATCTCGGCGATGCGGCCACCATCGCCTGGAGCGTGGGCGGCGACGTCACCGCCAGCGACTTCGCCGGCAACACCCTGCCCTCGGGCACGGCCAGCTTTGCCGCCGGGGCGGCCACCGCCACCGTCACGCTCACCACCAACGGCGATGCGCTTCATGAAGCCGATGAGGCGCTCACCCTTGTGCTGGGCGAGGGCGACATCGTCACCGCCTCGCCTACCCAAGGCAGTGCCACGGTCACGCTGGTCAATGACGATCTGCCCAACGAGTACCGGGTGGCCGTCAGCGGCAGCGCCAGCATCAACGAGGGCTCGGCGGCGGGCGCAAAGACGTCGGTGCGCCTGACCGTCACCCGGGTCGGCGACCTCACCCGCGCCGGCTCGGTGGACTACGTGGTCGAGCCCCATGGCGACGTGACCGCCGACCCCACGGACTTCGGCACCTCGGGCTCGAGCTATCCAGCGGCCAAGCTCAACTTCGCGGCCGGCGAGTCGAGCAAGACGGTGTACGTCTACTGGCTGCAGGACAAGACGCCGGAGAGCGACGAGACCTTCACCATTGCCCTGCGCAACGGGGTGAACGCGGCCGTGTCGGCCACCCAAGGCGCCGTGCAGGTCACCATCGTCAACGACGACGCGCTACCCACCCTGGCCATCGCCGCCAGCGCCACCCAGGTCAGCGAGGGCGCCGACGGCCTGACCACCGTCAGCTTCGACATCACCCGCACGGGCAACACCAGCGCAGCCGCGTCGGTGCAATGGACGCTGGACGGCTCGGGCGCGAACCCCGCAAACGAAGCCGACTTCGGGGTCGACCAGGCCATGAGCGGCAGCGTGAGCTTCGCTGCGGGCCAGACCCGCCAGACCATCACCGTGCAGGTCCAGGGCGACACCGCCGTCGAGCCCACCGAAGCCTTCACGCTGACACTCGCCTCACCGGTGGCCGCAGCCCTGTCGCCCACGGCGTCGAGCGTCACGGTGCAGATCGTCAACGACGACGCCAGCCAGCGCACCATCGCCGGCACGGCCGCCGCCAACGAAAAGCTCACGCTGCATGGCGCGCGGGCCGACTACGCCATCGGCTACGACCCCGGCAGCGGCCATGTGCGGATCGTCGACTCGGTGGCCGGGCGCGACGGAGAGATCGACCTTGTCGATGTCGAGGCACTGGTGTTCGCCGGCAGCTGGATGCGTGCTGCGCCGGATGCGAGCCAGCTGGCCATCCAGCAACTCGGCCAGCTGTGCATGGGCACGGCCGGCGGCATGACCACCAGTCTGTGGGGCTGGTGCATCGACTACGTCCATGCCAACGGCGTGTCGGGCCTGGGCGTGCTGGCCGCGCAGGCCATCTATGGCAGCTACAGCGCCGCGGCGATGGCCAACGCGGTGATGCTGCATCTGGGCGTGTCGGCCTCGACGCTGGGCGGCGACGATCCCGGCGCGAGCTACAGCGCCACGCAGAGCATGCTCACCAGCATGTTCAACGGGGATGCGAACGTGCGCGGCCAGGCGCTGGTGGACATCGCCGCCGCACTGGGCGCACTGGCGAGCGACCCCGTCTATGCAGCGGTGGCATCGGCGTACAACGACCGCCTGGGTGCCGAGTGGATCGAGGAGTTCGCGGCCGACGCGGTGACGCTGGCGGGGCTGCCCAGCCCGTTGGTGGAAATGGGTGGGGACTGAGCGCAGGCGCGATCGAGCGCGACCTCACATCAAACTTCGGGTAGCGCCCAACCCAACCCCAACGCGTACGTGAGCCGACGCACAGTTGAACGGATGATGCGCTCGCCACGTGGGCACTCGCAGCTGACCCTCAACCCGATCGTCTGCAGCGAGATGGCGCCGCGTGCAAGACCCACGGCCTTGTTGTAGGCTTCCTGTATGTCACCTCGCTCGCCCGCGCCAGGCAGTTTTGCAGCCTGCTTGTAAGCTGGTAACCCGATCTCGCCGCTCACAGGAGGCCCGGATGACCATGGATACACCCGCTCGCTGGTCCTGTGGCGTACTTCGCCGTGTGGCCGCTTTTCGCCACTCGCAAGCGACTCGCGACGCGGTGGCATGGGCTGCGCACCTGGAGGTGGCCTGTGTCCGGCCGTTGGATCTGCAGCGGAACTGGGACGCCGGGGACCCGACCCCGCTGGCCGCCTCACCGGAAGCGCTGAGCACGGCTTTGCTCCACTCCATATTCAGCCGTGACCTGCAGGTCGATCTCGTGCAAGCCTGCCGGGACGCAATACCTGGGCTGGAGGTCACTGAGCTGCACATTGCGCTTGCGGATTCGCGCGCCCGGGGGTTCGCCTCGAAGGCGCCCGCAGCCGTCACGGCGTGTCTGCCCGCCGCGCCTTCAGCCCCCTGACGGCGGCCAGGGCCGCCGCAAACCTGGCGCGGTCCACCGGGTGTTGCGTGTCGTGCTGCAGCGTGGTGTTCACCGCCTGGTCCAGCGCGGCGACCAGGTCTGCCGCCCCGATCTCCTGTACCACCTGTCTGATCCAGCGCGCGGTCAGGTCGTGGGCAAATGCGAATCGGGGCCTACGCTCGAGCTCTGCGGACACGAAGGTCTCCAACTCGGCGCCGCGCAGCAGATCCATAAAGATCTTGTCGCTGAACCGTCCGCCACGCATGGCGGCCGCGTCGATGGCCGCCGGGTTGTTAGTGGCTGCAAAGAACACGACCTCGGGCACAAGTGCCATCGCGCCGTCCATGGCTTTCAGGATCTCGCTGGTGGCCGTGGCTGTTGGAGAGTAGGCACGATCGCGCAGCAGGTCGTCGGCCTCGTCGATGAAGACGATGGCCGGGCGGTGCTCGGTGGCCATTGTCAGGACATCCTGGAACTTGCGCGGGTCGTGCGCAATGTCCGGCGTCTTCACCTCGAAGAGGTGCCAGTCGCCCAACTCGAGTGCAACCGCTCGCGCGAGGCTGGTCTTGCCGGTGCCCGGCGGCCCGTAAATCAGGACACCGCGTGGTGGTGTGCCCCCACGGGCGGCCAGCTCCTCCCAGTGCTTGAGGCGGTAGACAATGGACC
>CALMQC010000642.1 GCA_937871895.1 uncultured Roseateles sp.
ATCATCCGGCCGGTCAGGATCATGTCCATGGCCTTGGACTTGCCCACGGCGCGGGTCAGGCGCTGGGTGCCGCCGATGCCAGGGGCGACGCCCAGCTTGATCTCGGGCTGGCCGAACTTGGCGGTGTCGGCGGCGATGATGAAGTCGCACATCATCGCCAGCTCACAGCCACCGCCGAGCGCGAAGCCGGCCACGGCGGCGATGACGGGCTTGCGGATCTCGCGCAGCACCTCCCAGTTCTTGCTGATGAGGCCGCTCTTGAAGGCGCTCATGAAGCTGTGCTGCGCCATGGCCGGGATGTCGGCGCCGGCCGCAAAGGCCCGCTCGCTGCCGGTGATGACGATGCAGCCGATGCCTTCGTCAGCCTCGTAGGCGCGCAGCGCCGTGCCAAGCTCGTCCATCAACTGGTCGTTCAGGGCATTGAGCGCCTTGGGGCGGTTGAGTGTGATCACGCCGGTGCGGCGCGGGCCGGCGCCTTGCGTGGCGGTGAGGATGCATTCGTAGGTCATGGCAACTTCCTGGGCTGTGATGCGGCTGATTCTGGCGCTGCCTGCAGCGGCGCGCTCTTGAGCGTGAGCTCGATCCAGGTGTCGGCATCCTGCCGCAGCAACATGCGCACGGGCAGGAACTGGACGCTGGGCGCCAGCCAGACTTCGGCCGTCAGGTCGCCGCCACCCACCTCGCGCTGGGGCTTGAGATGCCAGGTGGGCAGCTGGCCCATAGGCGTGTCGACATCCTCCTGGCCCAGCACCACATAGCGCCAGGCGTACTGCTTGCGGGCCAGCACCAAGGGCTGGTCCACGGCAAAGCCCGGCTCGGGCCGCAGGCGCTGGGTCAGGAAGAGCCAGGTCAGCTGCACGAACTGGCTGGCCTGGTCCTGGGCGCCGGGCAGCAAAGGCTCGTTGTTGCCATTGGCCAGCTGCACCCGGTCGCCCTGGAAGAGCACATTCAAACGCCGGGGCGAGCCCAGGGCCACGCGGGTTTCTTCCTCGTAACGCTGGGGGCGGATGCCCTCGGCGGTGAGCTCCCCGTAGCTGGAGGCGCGGCGCCGCAGCAAGGGCGCGAAGCTGGGGCCGACGGAGGTCTCCAGGTGCATCTGGTAGCTGGCGCCCTTGCGCAGCCATTCCACGCGCGCGTCGCCATAGATCGGGCCGCGGTAGTTGCCGCTGAGATCGAACTCCAGCCGGGTGGACAGCGGCCACTCGGGCCCGGGCTCGACGTCCTGCGCTGCAGCCGGCATCTCAAGCGCCGCGATGGGTTCGGTCACGGCCTGCACGGAGACCGCCGGCTCCGCAGCCTTGGCCAGCGCCTCACGCGGCAACGGCGGCGGGCTGGAAGCGGGCAGCTCGGGCGCCAGTGCAGCGGTGCGGCGCTCGGTGCCTGCGGGCGGCTTGGGTCGCGCGGGGGCCGGGCTGGCTGCGGGCAACACCACCGGCTGCAGTTCGCGCACAAAGGCGGCCTGCATGCGTGGTGGTGCCTGCTCGTCCTGCACCCAGCCGTCCTGCAGGCGCGAGACGCCCTCCCGCCCGCCCAGGTGGGCCAGCAGCACCGCCAGCACCAGGAGGATCGGCGGCCGCGCCTTGTTCAAGGCGCGTTCAAGCCTTCAGCCAGGCCTGACGACGTTGCAGCGCTGCGTCCTCGCAACCGCTGGCCAGTGCCAGGGCAACCGACGCGGGGCCGGCCTCGGGCAGCAGGACGGGCAGGGTCAGCAGCCGCTGATCCCGGCAGACCAGCACCTGCAGCGTCCCGGTGGGCGCGATCCACTGCAAGGCCTCGTCGAGCCGGCGCACGCGGTAGCCGTTGACGCCGAGAATCTCGTCCCGCGCCGAGAGGCCCGCTTGCTGCGCCGCCGAGCCGGCCAGCACATGCGTGACCTGCACGCCGCTGGCCTCGCGCACCTTCAGGCCCAGGCGCTGGGCCAGCATGGCGCGGCCTTCGTCGCGCCACTCGATGCCATGGCCGGCCAGCAGCTCGCGCAGCGGCAGCTCGGCTGTGGAGTGCACCCAGTCGTGCAGGCGCGCGGCACAGTCGCCGGCTGCCGCCAAGATCTGTGCCTCGCTGACCGGGCCAGCGTTCGTCTCGGCCCAGAGCTGGCGCATCAGTCCATCGAGGTCGCGGCCTTGCTCGCGCAGGGCCAGGTCCAGGCACAAGGCCACCAGCGCGCCCTTGGCGTAGTAGCTGACCGTGGCGTTGGGGCTGTTCTCGTCGGGGCGGTAGTACTTGATCCAGGCCTCGTAGCTGGCCTCGGCCAGTGACTGGGTGAGCCGCCCCGGCGCAGCCAGCACGCCGTTGACCGTGGCGGCCAGCAGCTTGAGGTAGCGCGGTGCGTCGATGAGGCCGGCGCGCAGCAGCATCAGGTCGTCGTAGTAGGACGTGAAGCCCTCGAAGAACCACAGCAGCTCGGTCGTGTTCTCGCGCTGGTAGTCAAAGCGCGCGAACTCGGCGGGCCGCAGGCGCTTCACGTTCCAGGCGTGGAAGTACTCGTGGCTGAAGAGGCCGAGCAGGCGCACGTACCCATCGCTCGGCGAGGTCGCACTCTCGATGGCGGTGGGCAGGTCGCGCCGCGCGGCAATCAAGGCCGTGCTGGCGCGGTGCTCCAGGCCGCCGTGGCCGTCATCCACAGTCCAAAGTTGGAACTGGTAGCGATCAAAAGGCGCGACGCCCCAGAAGGCGATCTGCGCGGCGCAGATGCGCTGCACGTCGGCGGCGAGGCGCCCCAGATCGGCATTCGGCCAGGCGCCGGCCAGCACGATCTCGTGCGGCACGCCAGTGGCGTCGAAGTCCACCGCACGCCAAGGTCCGATCTCGAAGGGGTGGTCCACCAACTCGTCGTAACCCGTGGCCTCGTAGCCGCCCTGCACCTGACGCATCGCCGTGCCGACCTGCCAGCCCTCGGGCAAGGTGCCGATCTCGATGCGGTGCACGGCCTCCTCCTGGCCCAGCACGCGCAGGCACAGGCTGCTGGGGTTGAAGAAGGCACGGTCGGCATCAAGCCACGCGGTGCGCACCGAGGGGTCGAAGGCATAGACCGTGGCGCTGACCTGCAGCGGTACGCCGGCCAGGCAGTCGGCCTGCCAAGAGGCTTTGTCGAGCGCCCGCAGCGCCACCGGCTGGCCGCCTTGCGTGGCCGAAAGATCGCTCCAGTGTTTGGCGAACTCGCGCACCAGGTAGCTGCCCGGGATCCACACGGGCAGCGCCAGCACCTGCTGCGCAGCCGGTTGGGGCACGGTGAGCGTGACGCGGAATTGATGGGCGCCTTGGTGCGCCAGTTCGATGCGGTAGCTCAGCATCAGCTGCCTGCCGCTGCGAGGAAGCAACTCAGCGACGACACCGCCGTGAGCCGGAAGCGAAGCGTCAGCCAGTCACCCGCGCCATAGGCCGGGTAGACGCGGCGGTCATTGAAGTAACAGGCCACCAGCACCGCGCCGTGCAGGGCCAGGCCGGCGTAGGGTGGCATCAAGACACCCAGCCACCCCAGCAGGCTGGCACCCACGCCCCAGAACAAGGCACGCTGGCCCGGCACGCCGCGCGTGAAGCCCAGGCCCCAATGGATGCCGCCGAGGAAGGAGATCACCAAGGCCGCGTAGGCCGACAGGCCATGGCTCACAAAGACGTGCTGCTCCAGGTCGCGGTCACCAATCAGCCAGATCAGCAGCGTCCCGAGCACAAAGGGCACAAGGCCGGCATAGGCCAGGCGCTCGGCCTGCTGCCGGTCCGCCGGCACCGCCAGCGCAGCCAGATCGCTCACGACTTGCCCCCCATCGCCTGCTGCAGGCGCCGCTCCAGCTCCACGGCGCCCACGGCACCCGGGATGCGGTTGCCATCGGGCAGCACGATGGCCGGCGTGCCGCTGACCCAGACCTTGTTGGCCAGCGCCAGGTTGCGCTCGATCAGGCCGGCATCGCAGTTGGCGGTGGACTTGGGCAGGCTTTCGGCGCGCAGCATCCAGGCCAGGTAGGTGGCGGTCGGGTCCTTGGCGCAGACGATGGCGCGGCTCTTCTCGGGCGAATCGCCGCCGAGGATGGGGATGACAAAGGTATAGACGGTGATGTCTTTCATCTCCTGCAGCGCCTGCTCAAAGCGCCGGCACACGCCGCAGTTGGGGTCGGCAAAGACGACGAGCTTGCGCTTGCCGCTGCCGTTCTTCCACATCAGCGCGTCCTTCAGCGGCAGGGTGCTGAAGTCGATGCGGCTGGCAGCCACCACGCGCTCCTCGGTCAGGTTGCGCTGGTTCTTGAGGTCGTGGATCTCGCCATCGAAAAACAGCGTGCCGGTGGCGTCGGTGTACTTGATCTGGTTGCCAAAGCGCACCTCCCAGAGCCCAGGCATCGGGCCGGGCCGGACCTCGTCGATCTTGGGCAGCTGAGGCTGCAGCGTGGTGAGCGATTTGCGGATCGCGGCCTCATTGGCCTGCGCCGGCAAGGCGGCGGTGACGAGTGCCGCGAGCAGCGTAAGGCGTGTGGAGATCGACTTCATAGACCGAGCGCGCGCTGGGTGAGCCAGCGCTTCAAAGGTGGGAGGTGGTTGAGCGCCGTGAGGCCCCGGTTGCGCGCCTCGCGCACCAATCCGGCATCGCTGGCGAAGAGCCGCTGCAGCGCATCAGTGAGCTGGCCCATGGCCAGGTTGGGCAGGTAGCGCTCGCGCGCAAAGCGGCGCAGCAGGCGGGCATCGCCGAGGCTCCGCCAGGACTCTCGCGCGGCCAGCACGCGTGAGAGGCATGCGACGTCAGCGAGCCCGAGGTTGAGGCCCTGGCCGGCCAGCGGGTGCACCAGATGGGCGGCATCACCCAGCAACACCCAGCCCTCGCCGCTGACCTCGGACGCCGCCGCCAGCATCAGCGGCCAGGCCGCACGCTCGCTGCCCAACTGCAGGCGGCCGGCGCTGCCTTCGGTCGCGTCGTTCAATTCA
>CALMQC010000643.1 GCA_937871895.1 uncultured Roseateles sp.
CCTGGATCACGAGCCGCGCGGCCTCTGGGATCGTCATGAAGTAGCGAATGATGTCCGGATGGGTCACCGTCACCGGCCCGCCGCGTACGATCTGTTCCTTGAACTTCGGTATGACTGAGCCGCTGGAGCCCAGCACATTGCCGAAGCGCACGGCCATGAAGCGCGTCCCCAGGTGGAGCTGAGCCATCTCGGCGAGGACGAGTTCCGCGGCGCGCTTGCTGGCACCCATCACGTTGGTGGGGTTCACCGCCTTGTCCGTGCTGATCAGAACAAAGCGCTCGACTCCGGCCTCCGCAGAAGCCAACGCTGTGTGGTACGTCCCCAGTGTGTTGTTGCGTATGCAGGCCGCCGAGTTGGCGTCTTCCTCCATCAACGGCACATGCTTGAACGCCGCCGCGTGGAACACCAACTGGGGCCTGTGTTGCAACAGGCTGGAGCGCACATGCGCCAGGTCCTTGACGTCACCGAGCAGGCGCACCAGCCGAATATGCGGAAAGCTCTGAGACAACTCCTGGTCGATGGCATAGAGCGCGTACTCGCTGAGCTCGTAGAGCACGAGCTTCTTTGGCCCGTAGCGGGCGAGTTGCCGGCACAACTCGCTCCCGATGCTGCCGCCCGCGCCCGTCACCAGCACGACCTTGCCGTTGACGGTTTCGGCGATGCCCGTTTCATCCAACACCACAGGCGGGCGGCCAAGCAGGTCCTCGGGCTCGATGTCGCGCACCTCGTTCACGCGACGGCCCGCCAGTAGCTCGGCGCTGCTGGGAACGGTCAAAACGGGCAAGTGCGTTTCTGCGGCCAAATTCAGAGCGCGGCGGCGGTCGGGGCCTGAGGCGGCCGGCAGGGCGACGATGATGTGCGTCGCGCCGTGAAGGCTCGCGAAGTGGGGAGCATCGACCAAGCCGCCTAACACCGGCAGACCGGCGACACGGGCGTGCCGCTTGGTTGCATCGTCATCGACGAAGCCAATCACCACCCAGCCTGCGCTGTACTGAATCCCTGCCACAAGCAAACGCCCGGCATCGCCAGCGCCCATCACCAGCGCTCTGCGTTGCTCGTGGCTTGAACCGCTAATGCGGCTGCGCATGTGCTCATAGAGCATGCGGTAGCCCATACGCATCATGGCGAGAAGCATCAAGGTGAAGAGCGGGTGCAGCGCCAGCACAGCTCGAGGCACCTCGTGCAGAGAGGCCATGCGAACACCGAGCGCCGCTGTGGCGCCGGCCACGCCACATGCAAGCGCCAGGCGTTTGACTTCACCAAAGCCCGAGAAGCGCCACATGCCCTTGGGCACGCGCAGCAGCAGCAGCACGATGCCGTAGATGAGCACCAATCCCAGCAACACCCATCCGTCATAGCTTGGACGGGCGCTGAACCAGCGCTCGAAGCCGAGACGGAAGAGGTAGGTGCCCTGCCAGGCCACGGCAACAACGAGTGCGTCGATCAGCAACCCGAGGCGCTCGCGATAGGGCCGCACCCGGGTCAGAAAAGTGTCGAGGCGCTGCCAGCTCATGCGATCACGGGGTCACACCGAGACTGAGCAAGGCGTTGTTCAACGCTTCAAGATCGATGTGGAAATCGCACTGTATCGCCAGGAAATGCGATCCTTGCTCTGCCTCTCCCACCACGAAACAGTGCTGAACCCCCGAGCATTCGAGTGCATAGGCCCATGCAGGGAAGTTGGCCGCAAACCGGGAGCACAGGGCAACAACTCGCGTGCCCGGCGCACAGAAGACGCAGTTGGACAGTGCCGAACCCTGCACGCCCACAATCACGTCTGCATCATGAAAGTGCCGCACCTGGTCTGCAAAGCTCAGCGTCTCTGGAAACAGTTCTTCAAAGCCCCAGCGGTTGACGAGCATCTCGCAAAGTGCGACTTCATTCAGCACCCGGCGCGTGCCGCTGCTGCGCCTGACAACGTATCGACGACCTCGTCGCTGCTGGATTCCCAGCGACGCCAACATGCGTCCGCGCAAGAACGCCATACCGCCAATGGACGACGGCGCCACGGAGGGCGACGCCGGCGCGTAGCGCCGAAGCAGATGGGGGAAGAACACGTCGGGCCCTGCAAACAGGAGACTGTCAGCCTGAACACAGTGCCCTGGAGCGATGCGCCGCAGCACAGTGTCCGGACCCAAGAGCAACTGAAGGCTCTCGTAGTGGCTGGCAGGCATCTTGTCCTCGACGAGCACACAGGCACGAGATGCCAAGGGGTGCTCGAGCACGGAGCGCAGCCGCAGCAGGTGGTCCAAGAGCCAGTGCCCATAGAAGCGAGCCGAAGCGCCCAGAAGAGAAATGGCCGGACCCTCTACGTGCGTAACGGGGAGGTCACGGAGCAGAACCTGGCTCGTCGAACCCAACACAATCCAACTATCTGAAACATAGTTTGCGAGTTCGCCCAGAGCGTGAGTCAACGGATCGCAAACTCCAGAACCATCGTTCAGCACGACCACATCGCTGCCTGCGGTGACCTTGGCGTTGACGGCTGCCGAAACATAGCGAGCACTCGTCAGCGCACGGCCAATGGCATGGGTCAAATCGAACGATGCGCCGAAACTTCTCGGCACGGGAATATCAATAACCGCAGCCGGCTCCAGCAAATTGACGGTCATGGCCTTCGTGTCTGAAGCCAACGCCGGTCGCAATGGGACCGGACCACATAGTGGCTTGTCGATCTGTGCCGCGACTGCGTCCACTTCGGCTTTGCTGAACTCGACACCGTTTTCAAATTTCAGGCGCGCCAGCAAGACTCGCGTCTGCGGGTCCTCCGGGCATTCGCCCTCTGCGTCCACGATTTGCGACATCAGATGATCGCGATACGCCGAAAGCGCCTCCCCAAGCGCTTTGCGCCACTCGGATCCGATGTCGTCAGCCGAGGCATCCTTTGGGCAACAAAGCATGGCCTCGGTCACAGCCTGACCCCGGCGGCTGAACCTCAGTAGCGCCTGGAAAAACCTGCCCTTGCGCCAACGCGGATGGGCCTGAATCGTCGGAATCAATTCCTTCTCGAAAGCTTCCAGCAAACCCTGGTCATACATCCTGGCGAGTCGATCCTCATGGCCGAGTCCAGGCCCAAGCTCAGCCACACCATGAGACAGCGCAGCACGCCACGTCCTGAACATCGGGTTCGCCAAGACCTCAGCTGGTAGCGCAGCAGCAAGCTGCAACGCCCGTTCTTCCTGCCCCAAGGCCCGCCACGCATCCATCAGGGCCAAGTTCAAGTCTGGTTGCGTTGGCCACTGCCGAAGTGCCTGTTGAAGCACATCAACAGCCTGTGAGTAGGCTCGTCCGCGCCACAAAGAAAGCCCCAAGAATGCGCAGGCCGTGGGGTCGCCCGGCCTCTCTTTCAAGACGGCAACGCACAAGTCCACTGCTTGCTGGTGATTCCCTCGTAAGCCCGCCTCATGGGCGGCTAGCAGTCTGCTATCAGTCATGGCGCGATATTCGATTGAGAAGCCGACTCGGCATGCGGTATCCAATGCCTCGAAATCTCGCCTGATGTGCCACCTCACCCTGGCAAGGCCACATCACAACGTGTTTGGGGAGCCGCGAGTTCATGTTGGGAGAATTGTCATCCGCGAAGTAGACGCGCCATCGTCTGAAAGATCAGCCACAAGTCGGCGCCTAGGGACGCGCGCTCAGCATATGCGGCTGACAACTTGAGCTTCTGTGGCATCAGGACCTCGACGTACTCTCGCTCAGGGTCCGCCGCCGCCGCCAACAAGTCCGCCTCGTGACGACAGGCGAGCGACGCTGGATCAGTGATGCCCGGCCGTACTGAGAGCACTTGCTCGCGCAGCTCAGGCGGATACAGCGCCACATAACGCGGCACCTCGGGCCGGGGCCCGACGAGGCTCATGGCGCCGCGCAGCACGTCCCAGAGCTGAGGCAACTCATCCAGTTTGCTGGCTCGCAGCCAGGCGCCGCAGCGGGTGATGCGCGGGTCCTGGCCGATGGTGATCAAGGGGCCGGGCTCCACGCGCATGGTGCGGAACTTGTGGATGAAAAACGGCCGGCCGAAGCGGCCAACGCGCTCTTGGCGGAAGAGCACGGGCCCCGGAGAATCGAGCTTGACCCACGCGGCCACGACCAGCAGCAGGGGCAGCAGCACCAGCAGGCCAAGACCCGCCGCGAGTACATCGAACAGCCGTTTGCTCAAGTCAGCAAGCCGCGCACGGCGGCGATCACGCGCTCCACATCGGCATCGCTCATGGCCGTGTAGAGCGGCAGGCTGACCATGGTCTCGAAGGCCTTTTGCGAATGCGGGAACTGGTCGGGCGTGAGGCCGTAGCGGTCACGCCAGTAGGGGTGCAGATGCAGGGGCACGTAGTGCACGCTG
>CALMQC010000644.1 GCA_937871895.1 uncultured Roseateles sp.
GATGCCCTGCTGGCCCGCCCCGGCCCCACGCTGCTGGATGTCCGCATCGACGGTGAACAAGTGCCGCCGATGAATTTGCGGATGCGCACGCTGGGGACGGCACGTTGACCCGCCCAATTTCTGCTGAGTTTTGACCCCATGAGCCAAGAACGCTTCGACCACTACGCGCGGATGCGCGCCAACGCGCCTGTGCACTTCAACCCCCAGTTGCAACTCTGGGAGGTGTACCGCTACGCCGACATCCAGACCGTGCTTGGCGACCCGCATACCTATTCGTCCGACGCCTCGGTGCTGCAGACCATGGCGACCATGGACCCACCACGCCACACGCAGTTGCGTCGGCTCGTCGCCCGCGCGTTCTCGGCCAAGTTGATCGCTGATCTTGAGCCGCGCATCGTCAGCATCGTGGACGGATTGCTTGACCGCGCGCGGCAGCGTGGCGCGCTCGACGTGGTGAACGACCTAGCCTTCCCACTGCCGGTGACCGTGATTGCGGAGCTGCTGGGCTTGCCAGTGGAAGACCAGCTGAAGTTCAAGGCCTGGTCTATTCCTGCGGTCAAGGCGGCCGAGGCCGAACTGCATGGCATGCCGGTCCCACCGGAGCAGCTGGCCGCAGTGGCTGAGCTTGAGGCTTATCTCCTGCAGATGGCCAATGCCCGCAAGGCCGATCCGCGTGCTGATCTCGTCAGCGGCTTGGTGCATGCCGAGATCGATGGACAGCGTTTGACGGACGAAGAGATCGTCAGCACTTGTCGTCTGTTGCTTATTGCTGGCTTTGAGACCTCGGCCAACCTCATTGGCAATACGCTGCACTTGCTGCTTCTGCACCCTGAAGTGCTGGCGCGAGTTCGCGAGCAGCCTGCGCAGATCGATGCCGTCATCGAAGAAGCACTGCGCCTCCACACACCCTTCCAGTTCCTGGCGCGCAAGACCTTGCGTGAGGTGGAGTTGGCCGGCCAGCAAATCCCGCAAGGCCAGTTGGTGCTTCTGATGCTGGGTTCGGGCAACCGTGATGAGACCGCCTTTGAGCGGGCCGACGAGTTCGACCCCTGGCGCCCGCCGGTGCGCCACTTGAGCTTCGGCCATGGCATCCACTATTGCCTCGGTGCAGGCCTTGGCCGCATGGAAGCGCGCATCGCGGTGACGCGCCTTCTGGCCCAGTTCCAGGGCTTGCGTTTTATCGAGTCGTCGCCGCCCGTGCCGCTGCAGTCGGTCGTGCTCTTCGGGCTGCAGCACTTGCCTGTGCAGTGGGACCACGCACTCGTCAAGGCCGCTTGAATGGCCGAGCAAGTCCACACCGGGATTTGGCAAGAAGTTGCCGAGCCGGGCAATCGCTTTGCCACCCAGCGCGCTTACTGCCGAGGCTATGACGTCTATGGCGACATGCTGGGTCGCGCGCGGTGGGTGGACATGCTGTGGCTGCTGTTCCGTCCTGAGTTGCCTTCAGCTGTGGAGGCTGGCCTGCTGGAGCAAATCGCGGTGGCTCTGGCCAACCCCGGTCCGCGAGACCCAGCGGTCCATGCAGCGATGTGCTCGGGCCTCGGAGGGTCGCCGGCAGCAGCGTCCTTGATGGCGGCCTTGTCCGTCGGTGCGGGGCGCCTGGGTGGTGGGCAGGACGTGCTGGCGGCGATGCAACGGTGGGCACTGCTGCCGCCCCTTGGTACAGGGCTATCGGCCAGCGACTGGTTGCGCTTCTGGCGTGAGGCGACGACCAAGCCAGGGGCGAACTGGCCGCAGGCCGATCACCTGGCTGGCTTTGACCCGAACGGTCGAGGGCCTCATGGGGTTGTGGCTCAGGCGCTGGCCGGTTTGGCAGCCGTCTCGTGTACGCCGAGGCTGACGTGGCTGGTGGAGCACCAGGCGGACCTCGAATCCGCCACGGGCGTGAGCCTGACGATGTCCGGCGTCGCTGCTGCGGCCTTTTGTGATCTTGGATTGACGCCGGTTCAAGGCGAGATGCTGTTTCTGCTGTTGCGATTGCCGGGTGCTGCTGCGCACGCGCTGGAGCAGCAAGAGTCGAACTACCAAGCCTTCCCGTTCTTTAAGCTGGAGCTGCTGGACGATCCGGCGAGAGGCGGTGCATGAGCGACGTTGGAACTCTGAACGAGCTGCCGGATGCGTCACCGCTGGAGCCGCATGCGGGGGTGCTGCGCACGCGCATGGGCGGTGCGTTTGTCGGGCAGCGCGCCGTGTTTCGCGGCCACGACCTGCACGCTGATCTGGCCGGCCTGGATTGGGTGGAGTTGTACGTATTCGGTGTCACGGGTCTGCGTGTGTCTCCCGCGCAGTTGCGCGTGCTGCATGCGCTGTGGGTGTACACGAGCTACCCGGACGCGCGCATCTGGAACAACCGTGTGGTCGCCCTGGCGGGTTCGAGTCGCAGTTCTGGCACCTTGGCAACGGCTGCAGCGTTGGCGGTCTCCGAGGCCGATATCTATGGCCGGGGTATCGACATCCGTGTTGCCACCTTCCTGCAGGAGGCATGCCGTTTGCGGGCGGCTGGCGAGGACCTGGAGCCGTTCATCCGCACCGAGCTGAAGGCGCATCGCTCGCTCGCTGGCTACGGGCGTCCGATTGCGGCGGGCGATGAGCGCCTGGCGCCGATGCTGACCTTGATCGAGAAGGAAGGCCTGCGCCAAGGTGCGCACGTGCAGACCGCGCTCGATGTCGAACAGAAGTTGCAGGCCGGCCGCTGGCGCTTGCGGATGAACTATGCCGCCTTGGCTGCCGCACTCACCTTGGACATGGGCTTCACGCCGCGCCAGCACTATTTGTTCAGCTTTCCTGCCTTCCTGGCCGGGATGCAGCCTTGCTTCATCGAGGCCAGCGAAAAGCCGGCCGGCAGCCTGATGCCCCTCAGTTGCGACGACATCAACTACCAAGGGCCGGCGCCGCGTGCCTGGCCCGCTCGCCGCTAGAAGCGGTAGAGCACCTGCGCGTCGAGCGCACGACCCGCCTGAGGCAGGTCGTTGGGCAGCGAGGTGCCCGGAGCCAGTGACGGCTCGCGGATGTCCGCGTCGAACGCGTTGCGCAGGCTCAGGGCAAATTCCCAGCCCCTGGCACTCGGCGCATGCCGCAGCGTGAAGTCTGCTGAGGTGTAGTCGCGGATGGGCGGGCGGACGTCGCCAGCGGGTCTGGCGCGGCTCCCGACATGCTTGAGCTGGGCAGCCAGCGACCACGCGCGGTCAAACCGCCAGTCCGCCCGGACGTAGCCCATGCGGTGCGGCGCATAGCCAGCGTCCTGGCCCGTGGCCTTTTCGGTGGCGCGCTGCAAAGAGAGGTTGGCGGCCAGCCGCAGGTCGCGGCTCAGATCCTTGGTCACTTCGATTTCGAAGCCGTGCCCATGTTGGGTTCCAGTGTTCTGGTACTCGGAGGTGCCGCCACCCACGGCGGTGGCGCGAATCATGTCAGCGGTGGTGTAGCGAAACGCGCTCAACTGCCATTGCGTGTCCGTTGATGCCTGCCAGCTGACGGCCAACTCCACCGTACCAATGCGCTCTGGCTTCAGATACGGGTTGCCCTGAATCACCGGGTTGTTAATGCTGTACTCCTCAGAGAACGAGGGCGCGCGGAAGGCGCGGCCGGCCAACAGCTTGACCGTGACGTCGAGACTGGCGTCCCAGACGACGGCCACACGCGGGTTGGTTGTTGAGCCGAAATCGCTGTAGTGGTCTTGGCGCACACCAGCGGTCAGCGTCCAGTCACGCGCAAAGTTCCACTCATCCTGGGCGTACACGTAAGAGACGCGGCGGCGGTGCGGCGTGACGAAGGAGTCCGCGACCGGCACTTCGATCACGCGAGCGTCGGGCAAAGGGCTGGGCAAGCCTTTGAACGGACCGGACGGGATCACTGCAAAGTTCTTGAACTCCTGGGTCCGGTACATGTCCAAGTCGTCATGCCCGATCGCCACGCGCACGCTGTGGCCCTTGATGCCTCTGTACTCAAGCATGCCCTGCGTGCGGATCTGTCGTTCCCACGTGTTGGGTGCGCCAAACATGCCGTTGGGGAATGCACCACCGAAAGCGCCGGGGGGCAGCAACTGCAGCACTGTCGGAAACTGGTTCACAAACTGGAAGAAGCTGCCGTTCAGACTCAAGCGCAAATCTTCAGACAGCGCGAGATCACCGAGGCTGACAGAGGCGTTCCAGCGTTGGCTGCGCCCCTGTCCGACTGGGTCCAAGGCCGAAGCCGCCCCTGCGCCGGGCTGGACGTCGTCACGCAGCGTGTAGCCGGCGCGTAGCTTCAGTTTGTCTACATTGGCCTCAACGTGGGCGTCGATGGCCTTGTAGCCGAGGTTTACAGGGCCAGGGGCACGGCTTGCGCTGGTGCCGAAGAGGGCGTCTAGCCCGGTCTGGGCGTCGGCACTGATGGTCCTGCGCTGGCCTTCTGTTGACGCCACGCGCAGGTACCCAGACCAGGAGGTACCGCCCGATTGGCGGCCGTATTGCATCCAGGCGTCTCGGCTGTCAAAAGAGCCCAACCGAAGGCCCGCTTCGAGTCCATTCAACTCGGCGGCCGTCTTGGTGATGATGTTGATCACGCCCGCGTAGGCGTCGGCTCCGTACAGCGCGGACCCCGGACCCCGGATGACCTCCACCCGCGACACGTTGTGCACCGGCAAGCCAGCCCACATTGCACCCCGATTTCCAATGAACATGGTTGTCATCGGCACGCCGTTGTAGAGCACCAGCGTTTGGTTGTTGTATTCGCTGTAAATGCCGCGGATCACGTAGAGCGGGTTGTAAGCCTGCAGGTTGCGGCTGACGTGCAGCCCTGGGACCGTGGCGAGGGCTTGGTCGAGATCCGTGACCCCGGCAGCGGCCATGTCGGCAGCGGTGACGACCGAAGCGACTGCTGGCGCACGCCGCAGCAATTGCGTCGCGCCGGTGGCGATGCTGACCGTCGTTTTGTCACCAAACGCCTGCGCCAGCTCTTCCTCTTCACTGGTCGATTGCGCCCGGGCAGCCGTAAGCAGGCTCAGCAGGCCGAGCGCGGCGAGGCTCGATGCGTGAACGAGGTGCTTCATGGCAGGGTGCTCCATCATGGCCCGGCGCCATTCTGCGCGCACTTATGAGGTGCAAAGTGCCAATAAGTGGCGGTCTTCGGCTTTGTTGGTTTGTCCCGCACATTGGGCACTTGCAAGGTCGGGGACGCACTTCAAGCCGTGTTATCGCGGGGTGTTCGCCCTCAGCTCGGCCGTCGGAGCGG
>CALMQC010000645.1 GCA_937871895.1 uncultured Roseateles sp.
GGCGTACTGCAGGTCGGTCTTGTAGCCGCGCGACTGCAGCTCCTTGACCATGTTGTTGCCGTCGGCGATCCAGCGGGCGATGGACTTGGACGGCATGGCGATGCCGACCAGGCCCTTGGACTGGGCAAAGGCTGTGACGCTGGTGGCCAGCAGCGCGAGCGCGAGGGCGCAAGACTTCAAGATGTTCAAGGGGAGGCTCCGAAAGTAGGCACCCCGCAGGGTGCTGGTCACAACATGCGGCATGCGCGCCGCAAGGGCGGATTATTCGGCAGCCAGCCCGTCTGAGACACCGGTTTGATGCGGATACAACCTGGATCTCGCCTTGCGGCTTACTCGACGGTCACGCTCTTCGCTAAGTTGCGGGGTTTATCGACGTCAGTCCCCCGTGCGCAAGCCGTGTGATACGCCAGCAGCTGCAGCGGAATCACGTGCAGGATGGGCGAGAGCGCCCCGTAGTGCTCGGGCATGCGGATGACGTGCAGCCCCGGCTCGCTGGCGATGTGGCTGTCGCCGTCGGCGAAGCAGTAGAGCTGGCCACCGCGGGCGCGGACTTCTTGCATATTGCTCTTGAGCTTTTCGAGCAGCGCGTCGTTGGGGGCGATGGTGACGACGGGCATCTCGCTGGTGACGAGGGCCAGGGGGCCGTGCTTGAGCTCACCGGCCGGGTAGGCCTCGGCGTGGATGTAGCTGATTTCCTTGAGCTTCAGCGCACCTTCCAGGGCGATGGGGTAGTGCAGGCCGCGGCCGAGGAAGAGGGCGTTTTCCTTGCGCGCAAACTCCTCGCTCCAGGCGATGACCTGGGGCTCCAGCGCGAGCACGGCCTGGACGGCGACGGGCAGGTGGCGCAGGTCCTTCAGGTGTTCGGCTTCTTGCTCATCCGTGAGCTGGCCGCGCGTCTGAGCCAGCGCGAGGGTCAGCAGGAAGAGGCCGACGAGCTGGGTGGTGAAGGCCTTGGTGGAGGCCACACCGATCTCGGCCCCGGCGCGGGTGATGTAGGCCATCTCGCACTCGCGCACCATGGCGCTGGTCGAGACATTGCAGATGGTCAGCGTGTGCGTCATGCCCTGTGCGCGGGCGTGCTTGAGGGCGGCCAGGGTGTCGGCCGTCTCGCCGCTCTGGCTGATGGTGACGACCAGGGTCTTGGGGTCGGGCACGCTGTCGCGGTAGCGGTACTCGCTGGCGATCTCGACGCTGGTGGGGATCTTGGCGATGCTCTCCAGCCAGTACTTGGCGGCCGAGCCGCTGTAGTAGCTGGTGCCGCAGGCCAGGATCAGGACCTTGTCGATCTCCTTGAAGTGGCGGTAGGCGCCGTCGCCAAAGAGCTCGGGGCTGATGCTGGTGATGGCTTCGAGCGTGTTGGCGATGGCCGTGGGCTGCTCGAAGATTTCCTTCTGCATGTAGTGCCGGTAGGGCCCCAGCTCGGCGGCGCCGCTGTGGGCGTGCACGGTCTTGACCTCGCGCTCGACGGCCTTGAAGCGACCACTGGCGGTGTCGAGCTGGCTGAGCCAGTAGCGGCCGAGCTGCAGGTCGACGACGTCGCCTTCTTCCAGGTAGACGATCTGGTCCGTCACGCCCGCCAGGGCCATGGCGTCGGAGGCGACGAAGTTCTCCTTCTCGCCCACGCCCAGCACCAGGGGCGAGCCTTCGCGCGCAGCCACCACGCGATGCGGCTCGTCGCGGCAGAACACGGCCACGGCGTAGGCGCCCTTGAGGCGGGGCAGCACGGCCTGCACGGCCTCGAGCAGGTCGCCCTGGTAGGCGTGGTCCACCAGGTGGGCGATGACCTCGGTGTCCGTCTGGCTGGCGAAGTGGTAGCCGCGCTCCTTCAGCTCGGCGCGCAGTTCGTCGTGGTTTTCGATGATGCCGTTGTGGACCAAGGCGATGCGGCCGACGGCTTCCGCAGCAGCATGGGGGCCGGCCGAGAAGTGCGGGTGGGCGTTGTGCACGGCCGGCACGCCATGCGTGGCCCAGCGGGTGTGGGCGATGCCGGTGCCGGAGGAGATGCCGTCCTGGTCGGCCTGGGCCTGCAGCTCGGCCACACGGCTGGTGGAGCGGGCGCGGCGCAGGGCGCCGTCTTGATGCACGGCCACGCCGCAAGAGTCATAGCCCCGGTACTCCAGGCGCTTGAGGCCCTCGATCAGGATGGGGGTGATGTTGCGTGCGCTGACGGCGCCGACGATGCCACACATGCGGGAAGCTCCGGGTTGGGGTGGGCGCATCCTAGGCAAGGCGGTTTGCAGAATGTGTGCAAAGTTGGCATGTTTTTGAAATCCGCTTGCGGCGTTTGTTTGCAGCGCAAGATTCATTCAAAATTCAGCCAATCATGGAATTGGATGCCACAGATTTGCGCCTGCTGGACGCCCTGCAGGCCGACGCCAGCCTGAGCAATCAGGATCTGGCCGCCCGCGTCGCTGTGTCGCCGGCCACTTGCCTGCGCCGCACCAAACGGCTGGAGGAGGCCGGCGTCATCCGGCGCCGCGTGGCGCTGCTGGATGGCGAGCAGCTCGGCCCCCGCCTCAACGCCCTGCTGGAGATCACGCTCGACCGCCAGGGCGACGAGCACTTGCAGGCCTTTGAGGCGCGCGCGGTGGCCGAGGCCCAGGTGCGTCAGTGCTGGCGTGTCTCACCTGGGCCGGACTTTGTGCTGGTGGTCGAGGTCGCCGACATGGCCGGCTACCAGGCCCTGAGCCAGCGCCTGCTCACGCAGGACGCCAATGTGCGCAATATCAAGGCCTTCTTCAGCGTGAAGCAGGCCAAGTTCGAGACGCGGCTGGACCTGCCGGCTGCCCAGGCCCTGTGAGCCCCCTCTAGAGGGGACCGACAGGCGCCGCCTGCCTGCAGACAATCCAGCGCTTACCCGTCTGGAGTCCACGATGTCTGCTCGCCTTTCCAAATCCCTGGCTGCCTTGGCCGTGTCCGCTGCCATGGCCCCTGCGGCGCACGCGCTGAACTTCGTGTTCACCAACACTGGCAGCACACCGATGACGGCGCAGCAGACGGCGGCCCTGCAAGCGGCGGGCAACTATTGGTCGAGCAAGCTGAGCGACCCGGTCACCATCTACTTCGGGGTCAGCTTTGATGCCTTGGGCAGTGGCGTGCTCGGGCAGGCCAGCTCGCTGCTGTATGTCAAGAGCTATGCCGACGTCCGCAACCTGCTGAGCGCCGACAAGACCACCGCAGCCGACGCCACCGCCGTGGCCAGCCTGCAAGCCGGCAATGCACTGAGCTTCTGGTCCACCCAGGGCGATGGCAGCGCGCGCTTCGACAGCGACGGCTCGGCCAACAACACGGGCCTGCTGGTGTCCACCGCCAACCTGAAGGCCCTTGGCGTGAAGGTGAACACCGCCGCCGATGCGCCCGACGCACATCTGAGCTTCTCCAAGGACCTGCCGTTCTCCTACAGCCGGGTCGGCGGCACCCCGGGCGGCCAGTACGACTTCATCACCGTGGCCGAGCACGAGATCGGCCATGCGCTGGGCTTCACGTCGGGCGTTGACGGCATTGACTACTGCCTGGATCACGCCAGTGGCTGCGGCCTCTCGGGCGCTGCCAACCAGTTCGAAGACGGCGAGTGGTTCACCACGCTCGACCTGTTCCGCTACTCCGCGCCCGGCAAGCTGGACCTTCGGGTGGGCGGCTCGCCGTATTTCTCTATCAACGGGGGTGCCAGCGCCATCGAGAGCTTCTCGACCGGCAGCGCGCATGGCAATGGCTCTCAGGCCAGCCACTTCGGCACCTCGCACCTGACCCTGATGCGCCCCACCATCAGCGCCGGCACGTCCTATGACGCGACGCCGGCCGATCTGCTGGCCTTTGATGCCATCGGCTGGGACGTCGCCACGGCGGTGCCAGAGCCGACCGCCATGGCCATGCTCTTGGCCGGTCTGGGCGTCATCGGCCTGCGCACGCAGCGGCGCGTGAAGGCTTGACGGGCTGATGGGCTGACGGGCCGGGACGCCCGGCGCTCAGGCCTTGAGGATCGCCAGCCCCTTCAGGTACTCACCTTCCGGGAAGCACACCGTCTGCGGGTGATCCGGCGCGGCGGCGAGGCGGTCAAGGATGTAGCCATCGACGCCGGCGTCGAGGCCGGCGCCGGCCACGATCTTGTGGAACAGGTCGGGCGGAATGCCGCCCGAGCATGAGAAGGTGTAGAGCAGGCCGCCGTCTTTGAGCAGCATGAAGGCCAAGCGGTTGATGTCCTTGTAGGCGCGCGCAGCGCGCTCAGCGTGGGCGGCGGTGGGCGCAAATTTGGGGGGGTCGAGCACGATGGCGTCGAAGCGCTGGCCCCCTTCCTTCAGCTCACTCAGGCAGCGGCGCAGCGTGGCGTTCACGTCGGCATCCCAGGCCTGGTGGCGGGCCCGGTCGAAGCCGTTGAGCTCGACATGCGCTCGGGCGCGCTCCAGCGCCAGGCCAGAGGAGTCGACGCTGATCACCTCCTGCGCGCCGCCCGCCAGCGCAGCGACCGAGAAGCCGCCGGTGTAGCTGAAGCAATTGAGCACGCGCTGGCAGCCGAACTGCCGCACGGCCTCTGCAAAGCGCTGGCGACTGTCGCGCTGGTCGAGGTAGTAGCCGGTCTTGTGGCCGGTGGCGATGTCGAGCGTCAGGCGCCAGTCGTGCTCGCGGATGGTCAGGGCCGTCTCACCGCTGCCGCGCAGCCAGCCGGTGGTGGCGGGCAGGCCCTCCCACTCGCGCGACTGCGTATCACTACGCTCGTAAAGCCGCGTGAGGCCGGTGGCGGCGAGCAAGGCGTCGGCAATCGCGCCTTTCCAGCGCTCCACGCCGGTGCTGCCGAACTGCGCCACCAGGGTGTCGCCATAGCGGTCCACCACCAGGCCCGGCAAGCCATCGGCCTCGGCGTGGATCAGGCGGCGGGCATCGGAGGCTATGGCGAGGCGCTCGCGCCAGGCCATGGCGCGCTCAATGCGGCGGGCAAAGAAAGCGGCATCGATGCGCTCGGCCTCGTCAAAGCTCCAGGCGCGCAGCCGGATCTGGCTCTTGGGGCTGAACGCGGCCCAGCACAGGAATTCGCCTTCGGCGGACTCCACGCGCACCGTCTCGCCGGCATCGCCACCGCCCTTGGCGATGGCGCTCTCGAACACCCAGGGGTGGCGCTTTTGCAGCGCGCGTTCTTTGCCAGGGCGGAGCCGAACGGTCTTCATCGCTGCAGGCTCCCGTAGGCGTAGCTGAGGTTCAGGTGCAGCAGCGCCGAGCGCTGGTCATGGCTGCGCAGGGTGCGCCACTGGCCGGCGCCGCCCCGCAGGCGCAGGCGCTCGTCGAGTCGCCACTCGGCCCAGGCTTCCGCTTGCATCACGGCGCCGCCGCCCACCTGCACACCACCACCGCCCGCCGCGCCGACCAACGCCTCGGCGCCGACACGCAGCTTGCCGCTCGGGGTCAAGGGCCGGCTTTGCACGCCCGCGCCAAAGAGCCCGAACGAGTAAGCACCAGCGCTGCCCTTGGCGGCACTGCCGGCATAGGCAACGCCGTAGGTCCGGTCCGAGAGCTCGCGGCGCATGCTCACCGCCAGCTCGCCCACGGTCTCGCGCCGGCCATCCTTGAAGCGCACGCGCGGCAGCACCAGGGTACTCAAGCCCAATTGCTGCTCGCGCACCGTGCCCATGCCGTCATCGCCCTGGCCGTTGAATCCGGTCGCCGGCGTGCGGTCCAAGGGCATGGACAGCGCGGCCCGCCAAAAGTTCACCTGGTAGGTGCCGCTGTAGGAGCGCGTGGCGCCGCCCTCCAGCCGCAGCGATGCGCCCCAGGGCGTGACCCAGCGCAAGCTCGGGCCCGCGCGCAGCAGCCAGCCGCTGCCGGTGTTGACGCCGCCGCCGCCGCCGAGGCC
>CALMQC010000646.1 GCA_937871895.1 uncultured Roseateles sp.
CCGAGAACGCCGAGTACGACGCCGCCAAGGACAAGCAGGGCTTCATCGAGGGCCGCATCCTCGAGATCGAAGGCAAGCTGGCGGCCGCGCAAATCATCGACCCCAGCCAGCTCGACGCCGGGGGCCGCATCGTGTTCGGCTCCACGGTGGACCTGGAAGACGAGGACAGCGGCAATGAAGTGACCTACCAGATCGTCGGCGAGGACGAGGCCGATATCAAAGAAGGGCGCATCTCCATCGGCTCGCCCATCGCGCGGGCCCTGATCGGCAAGTCAGTGGGCGACGCGGCCGAGGTGCAGGCGCCCGGCGGCGTGCGCCGCTACGAGGTCATGGGCGTGCGTTACGAGTGAGTGGCGAGTGATGCGCGCCCGGCTGCACGCCCTGCTGGCCGCCCTATGGGGCGGCTTTTTGCTGTGCGTCGCCCTGGCGGCGGCACCCAGCGCGTTTGCGGTGCTGGAGCGCACGGTGGCGGGCCTGTACGTGGGCCGGCTGTTCAGTGTCGAGGCTGAGGTGAGCCTCGCGGCTGCGCTCTTGGCAATCCTCTTCGAGCGGCGGCATGCCCGTGACGCCTTGGACGCGAGCCGGCCCGTGCCGGCCTTGTCAGCCGAACTGCTGCTGGCCGCCGCGGCACTCTTTTGCACCGTGGCCGGCTATTACGCCCTGCAGCCCCTGATGGCCCAGGCGCGTGCGGGCACGGGCGTCGCCAGCTTTGCGGCGCTGCATGGGGTCTCGCTCGGTTTCTTTGGACTCAAGGGCCTGGCGGTGCTCGCCCTGGCCTGGCGGCTGATGAGCCGGCTCAGTCCTGGCGCTGCTTCTTGACGCTGCCCTGGCGCGGCTTGGCGCGTTTGACCTCGCCACCGGCCGTCACGCGCTCATTGCCAAACACCTTGAGCTTCTTGATCGTCGGACGGCTGTTGCCGTTCTTGGCGAACTTGACGATCTTGACCACGCGCGGCCCCGGCATGGCGTCCTCGCGCTCGGCCTTGGCCTTGGGCGGCAGCGGGCGCCACAGCACCAGCAGCTTGCCGATGTGCTGGATGGCTGCGGCCGACAGCTCCTCGCACAGCTGGGCCAGCATGGCTTCACGCGCCGTGCGGTCGTCGCTGAAGACACGCACCTTGATCAGGCCATGGGCCTTGAGGGCGGCGTCGGTTTCCTTGACCACGGCGGGCGTCAGACCGTCTCCGCCAACCATCACGACGGGGTCGAGGTGATGGGCGGCGGCGCGTTGTTCCTTGCGCTCGGCAGGGGTCAGAATGATTGCAGGCATGGCGGGATTATCGAATGAAGACCCAAACCAAGAGCAAGAAGCTCAACAAGGCCTGGTTGAACAACCATGTGTCCGACCCCTATGTGCAGCAGGCACAGAAGGATGGCTACCGGTCCCGCGCGGCCTACAAGCTCAAGGAAATCGACGAGGAGCTGAAGCTGATTCGCCCGGGTCAGGTGGTAGTGGACCTGGGTGCCACCCCGGGCGCCTGGAGCCAGTACCTGCGTCGCCGCTTCGCGCCCAAGGAAGCTGGGCAGGGCGGTGCGGCGGTGGGGCAGCTCAACGGCACCATCATTGCGCTGGACCTGCTGGACTTCGAGCCCATCGAGGGCGTGCATTTCATCCAGGGTGACTTCCAGGATGCCGCCGTCTACGCCCAGCTGGAGGCCGCGCTGGCGGGCCGGCCGGTCGATGTGGTGGTGTCCGACATGGCGCCGAATCTGTCTGGCATCGCCTCGACCGATGCCGCGCGCATCTCCAATCTCGTCGAACTGGCGGTGGACTTTTCGCGCCAGCACCTCAAGCCCGATGGGGCGCTGGTGGCCAAGGTCTTCCATGGCGAGGGGTACAGCCAACTGGTTGAACTCTTCAAGGCCAACTTCCGCAAGGTCAAGGCCGTGAAGCCAAAAG
>CALMQC010000647.1 GCA_937871895.1 uncultured Roseateles sp.
CTTGGTAAGGAATGGTGACGTTGGCGGGCGGTTATCGTCAGCCCATGGCCGCCCCGTCCGAACTGCCACGCTCGCTCAAGCTGCTCACCATTTGGTTGCTGATTGGCGGCGCCGTCTTCCTCGCCTTCCGGGCCTGGGAGCAGGCTCAAAGCGCCAGCCGCTTCCGCTTCGAAGGGCGCAGTGTGGTGCTCAAGCGCGCGCCAGACGGCCACTTCCACTGGCCCGGCCGCGTCAACGGCGTGGCGGTGGACTTTCTCGTCGACACCGGCGCCAGCAACACCGCCCTGCCCACGGCGCTGGCCGAACGTGCCGGTGTGCAAGCGCGCGGTGAGCTTCGCACCCACACGGCAGGAGGCGTGGCCGCTGGCCAAGCGGCAGTGGCCGACATCCGCCTGGACGGCGGCCCGCAGGTGGAGCGCTGGCCGGTGATGCTGTTGCCCCAGCTCGGCGCTCCGCTGCTGGGCATGGACGTGCTGGGCCGCCTCAACTTCAGCCAACGCGACGGCGAACTGCGCCTCGACCCTCGATGACCCGAACTCTGCTTTGCGCCCTGGCCAGTTGGCTGGCTAGTTGGCTGGTTTTGGCCTGCCCCAGCGTCGCCAGCGCCGCAGCGCCCGACTGCCCGCCCCCGAGCGTGGTGCCCACGGCCGAGCAGCAACAGGCCTGGGCCCGCAGCGCCACCGACCGCGGCCCCCTGTGGCGACTCACACGCGACGGCCGCAGCTCCTACCTCTATGGCAGCCTGCACGTCGGCCGCCCTGAGTGGAGTGCGCCGGGGCCACGCCTGCAGGCCGCCTGGGCCGAGACCGACGCGCTGGCCGTGGAGCTGGACCCGCAGGACGTGATGCCCGCGCTGGCCGAAAGCCCCAAGCCCGCGCCCGCCGCCCCGGACCCCGCGCTCAGCCGCCGCCTGGCCGACCAGGCCAAGCGCCAATGCCTGCCCGAGGGCGTGCTGCAAAGCCTGCCGCCGGTGATGCAACTGGCCACCTTGACGCTGATGGATGCCCGCCGCGTGGGGCTCGATACCGGCTACGGCCAGGACGTGCTGCTGCTGGCCCGTGCGCGCCAGGAGGGCCGCCCCGTGCATGCGCTGGAGACGGTCAGCGAACAGCTCGGTGCCATCGAACCCGAGGACCCCGCCCAGGCCCGCGCTGTGCTGGCCGACGGCCTGCGTGACCTGGAAACCAGCCGCCAGCGCGAGCCCTTGCAGCGCCTGGCCGCCGCCTGGGCGCGCAGCGACCTGGCCCTGCTGGCCGACTACCCGCGCTGGTGCCGCTGCGCCGACACGCCGCAGGAGCGCGCCTGGCTGCGCCGCATCAATGACGAGCGCAACCCCGCGCTGGCCGAGCGCATTAGCAAGCTGCACGGCAGTGGCTCGCGCTTGCTGATCGCCGTGGGCGCGCTGCACATGACGGGCGCCCAGGCCCTGCCCAAGCTGCTGAAGGCGCAAGGCTTTCACATCGAACAGGTCGTCCCCGCTAGGATCCAGCCACCTTCAGCCTCAAGGAAGACGCCATGACCGAACTGCCCAATTTCGCCAAGTTCGTGCCTGGCTTCGACTTCCTGCAAGGCCTCGTCAAGAACGCTGGCCAGGCCCTGCCCGGCATCGGCCAGTGGGTCGCGCCCACGCTAAACCCCGAAGAGCTGGAAAAGCGCATCAGCGAGCTGCGCACGGTGCAGTACTGGCTGGAGCAAAACGCCCGCCTGCTGGCCACCACCATCCAGGCCCTGGAGGTGCAGCGCATGACGCTGTCCACCCTCAAGACCATGAACGTGCCGCTGGCCGAGCTGCAAAACACGCTCAAGCTGCCCGAGACGCCGAGCAATTGGCCGGGCCTGCCGGCCGAGATGCTGAACGCCGCCACGCAAGCTGCGACCCAAGCCGCCAGCCAGATGGCCGCCGCCGCCATGCCCATGGGCA
>CALMQC010000648.1 GCA_937871895.1 uncultured Roseateles sp.
CCTGGCGAAGCGCTGGCCCGCGTGCTGCGGCGGGTGGACCAACTCGGCGCGCGGCTCTCGCCCCGCCGCTCACGCGGCGCCTTGAGCGCCGGTGCGGCAGCGCGCGGCGTCTACTTTGACGAGACCGGCCAGCCCGACGAAGCCGGCGCGGCGCTGATCAAGGCGGTGGGCCTCTACCCGCCGGGCAGCATCGTGCGCCTGGCCAATGGCGAAGTGGGCGTGGTGGCCAAGCGCGGCTTCTCGGCCAATGAGCCGCAGGTGGCCGTGCTGGTGGGCAAGAGCGGCACGCCGCTGACCGACCCGGTGCTGCGCGATACGCGCCTCGCGGCCCAGGCCGTGAGCGCCAGCCTCGCGCCTACCGAGCTACGCCTGCACGTCAACCTCGACGCACTGCTGCGTCTTTGAGGCCGGCGGGCAGACCCGCAGCGCACCCCAGACGAGGCGGACGATCAGCGCCTCGGCGCGCGCGAAGTCCTCGTCGTCCAGCACCGGCTTGTCCATGAAGAGCGCGAACTGCGGCCCCAGGTCGGCATAGGCCTGGGTGCTGCCCCAGAGCACGAAGATCAGGTGCGTGAAGTCCACGCGCTCGATGCGCCCCTCGGCGGCCCAGCGCTCGAAGCGCTCGACGTCGGCCTGCAGCAGCGGCTGCACGCGGGTCTTGAGCGCCTCGGCATAGCGCGGCACGCCGGTCATGATCTCGCGGGTGAAGACGGCATTGCCCGTGGGCCGCTCGCGGCTGAACAGCAGCTTGGCGCGCACGTAGTCGCGGATGGCTTGCTCGGGGTCGTCCGCGGCCGCCACGTCGCCCATGCGGGCCAGCCACTCGTTCATCACGCCATCCAGCACGGCGAGGTAGAGGGCTTCCTTGCTGGGCCAGTGATAGAGCAGGTTCTGGCGCGAAAGGTCGAGGGCAGCGGCGATGCTGTCGAGGCTGACGCCCTCGAAGCCAGCGCGCGCAAATTGGCGCTCGGCCTCGGCCATGATGGCCTCCTGCCGGCGCAGGGTGGTCGCACGGGGGGTGCGGGGGGGCGTACTCATGGCTTGATTTTCTCGGCAAACTCGGGCGAGGACTCCTGGCACAAGCACGGCTCTGATTTACCCTTGCTTCGCGGCACACAGCAGGAAGTCACCCATGAGTTATGACATCGGGCACTGGATTCAGGGCAGCGCTACCCAGGCTGCGGACGCACGCTTTCAGCCGCTCTACAACCCCGCCACCGGCGCCGTGCAAGGCCGCGTGCTGCTGGGCACGCCAGCCGAGCTGGACGCCGCCGTCGCGTCCGCCAACGCCGCTCAGCGCGGCTGGGGCGAGACCCCGCCGCTGGCGCGCGCCCGCGTGCTGTTCAAGTTCCTGCAGCTGGTGCAGGAGCGCAAGGAGCTGCTCGCCGAAGCCATCGTGCGCGAGCACGGCAAGACCCTGCCCGACGCGCTCGGCGAAGTGGCCCGGGGCATCGAGAACATCGAGTTCGCCACCGCCATGCCCCAGCTGCTCAAGGGCGAATACACCGAGCAGGTGGCGCGCGGGCTCGATGCCTGGAGCCTGCGCCAGCCGCTCGGCGTGGTGGCCGGCATCACGCCCTTCAACTTCCCGGCCATGGTGCCGCTCTGGATGTTCCCGCTCGCCATCGGCTGCGGAAACGCTTTCATCCTGAAGCCGAGCGAGCGCGACCCCTCGGCTTCGCTGCTGCTGGCGCAATGGCTGCAAGACGCCGGGCTGCCGGACGGCGTCTTCAACGTCGTGCAGGGCGACAAGGACCTCGTCGATGCCATCCTGGCTCACCCCGGCATCGCGGCCGTCAGCTTCGTGGGCTCGACGCCGGTGGCTGAGCACATCTACCAAGTGGGCACTGCGCACGGCAAGCGCGTCCAGGCCCTGGGCGGGGCCAAGAACCATTTGATCGTGATGCCCGACGCCGACCTCGACGGCGCGGTGGATGCGCTGCTCGGCGCGGCCTATGGCTCGGCGGGCGAGCGCTGCATGGCGATCTCGGTGGCGGTGGCGGTGGGCGAGGTGGGGGACGCGCTGATCGAGCGCCTCGCGCCCAAGGTGGCCGCGCTCCGGGTGGGCGAGGGCCACGGCGCGGGCGTCGAGATGGGCCCCTTGATCACCCAGGCCGCGCAGCAGCGCGTGGAGCGGCTGATTGGCGAAGGCGTGGCCCAAGGCGCGCGCGCGGTGGTCGATGGACGCGGCTGCCGCGTGCCGGGCTTTGAGGGCGGCTACTTCGTCGGGCCGACCTTGCTGGACGGCGTGGCGGCCTCCATGAGCTGCTACCAGGAGGAGATCTTCGGCCCCGTGCTGGCCGTGGTGCGCGTGCCCGACCTGGCCGCCGCCATGGCCCTGCTAGACGCCAACCCCTATGCCAACGGCGTGGCGCTCTTCACCCGCGACGGCCACACGGCGCGTGAGTTCGTGCACCGCGTGCAGGTGGGCATGGTGGGCGTGAACGTGCCGCTGCCCGTGCCCATGGCCTTCAACAGCTTTGGCGGCTGGAAGCGCAGCCTCTTTGGTGACCACCACGCCTACGGCCCCGAAGGCGTGCGCTTCTACACCCGGCACAAGGCGGTGATGCAGCGCTGGCCCGATGCGGCGGGCAGCAAGGGGCCGGAGTTCGCGTTTCCGTCCAACCTCTGATCAATCAGCCCCGGGGTTCCACGCCTCGATCACAAAGCGCAGCGTGCCGCGCACGCCGGGCCGCGTGGGCTGGAGCTTGCCGTTCGCGTCGGCACTGACGCTGTCAAAGGGCACGCGCACCTCGACGGCACCGGTGGCCAGCTGGGTGGGCGTGAGCTCGGTGTCGGCCAGCGAGAAGCCGGCGTCCTGCCAGCTGAACTTGACCTTCCAGGGCTTGTCGTCGCTGACCGGGGGCACCATCTCCAGCACCAGGCCGTTGCGGAACAGATAGCCGCCCTCGAAGTGCTCGTTGAGCCAGAGCTTGCGGTCGATCTCGTAGTCGGGCACGCGCACGCCCAGCGTCATGCCGTAGGCCAGCGAGCGGCGCTTGGGGTTGACCTTGGCGCGGTTGGCCAGGAAGACGCTGGACAGGTAGATGCGGCCGGCCTCCTTGGGGTTCTTGACCCAATCGGCGTGCGAGAGACAAGCCACCGAGTCCTCC
>CALMQC010000649.1 GCA_937871895.1 uncultured Roseateles sp.
CCTCATGGCTCCATTCTCTAGAGTTGGAGCCTCCTCGAAACCCGGGGCGGTTCAGACCCACGCTCGAAACTCGGTCAAGCACCGGCGAGGCCGCAAAGACACTGCAGTGAACTTCGACGCGAAGGAGGAGGCTTACGACGTCATCGATCGAGCCATCACAACCTACTTTCAACTGCAGCCTTACCTTCAACTCCGCGACATCCCATCGATTCAGGCCTTCGATGAGCGACGAAGGGCGGAGCAACCTGGTAGCGCGGGTCAGTGACTCGCGCATAAGCCTGGGCTACCTCCGCACCAGCCTTCAGTTCTCCGAATAAATCCTCACCCAATCCACCTTCATCATCGCTGGGAAGACGGTGTTGGCGTCTGGGCTGCCGGGCCAGTCGCCGCCCACTGCGAGGTTGAGCAACAGGAAGTAGGGGCGCTCGAAGACCCAGGTGGCGCCGCTGGGCAGGCTGGCGGGGGTGATGCGGTGGTACTGCACGCCGTCGACCTGCCAGATGATTTCGTTGGCGCGCTTGATCACGGTGTAGACGTGATAGCTGCCGGGCACGCTGGCGGCGGGGCTGGTGTTGTTGCCGAGGCCTTGGGCGCCGGAGTAGCCGGGGCCGTGGGCGGTGCCGTAGATGAGGTTCGGGGTCTTGCCGACGAACTCCATCACGTCGATCTCGCCGGCGTTGGGCCAGCTGCCTTCGCCCAAAGCCCAGAACGCGGGCCAGATGCCAGCGCCGCCGGGGACCTGAATGCGGGCTTCGAGCTTGCCGTAGGTGAACGTGCGCTTGCCTTGGCTGATGAGGCGGGCCGAGGTGTAGGCGCAGGGCTTTTCGTTCCAGCAGGGCAGGCTCGCGTCGCTGCTCTTCTCGGCGCGGATCTCCAGTTCGCCGTTGCCGTTGAGTGCGGCGTTCTTGGGCGCGGCGGTGTAGGACTGCAGCTCGTGGTTGCCCCAGCCATGGGTCTCGGCGTTGCCGAGGGCATCGCTCCAGTTCTGTGGGTTGGGGGCAGTGCCGGCGGGGCCGTCGAAGCTGTCTTCCCAAACCAGGGTAAAGGTGTTGGAAGGAGCCGGTGCGGGGGCTGGTGCCGGAGCGGGGGCAGGAGCAGGCGCGGGCGAAGGCGCAGGTGCTGGAGCGCTACCACCGCCGCCACCGCCACAGGCTTGCAGGTTCAACAGCAGGGCGGTGGCGAGGGCGAGGCTGGGGGACGGAGACTTCACTTCGGGCTGGGTTGGTAGACCCGCACGTAATCGACTTCAAAGGTGCGGGGCAGGGCGGCGTCGTCAATGACGCCGCCGAGGTCGCCGCCCATGGCGAGGTTGAGGATCAGGTACTGGGGCTTGTCGAAGGGCCAGACGCGGGCGTTGCCCTCGGGGCTGCCGGTGTCCTGCCGCGTGTAGCGGAAGTGGGTGTGGCCGTCGATGCCGAAGCGCACTTCGTTCTCGGTCCAGTGCATCTGGTAGCGGTGGAACTGGCTGCAGGCGGTGGCCAGGCGGCGGCCGCCGCTCATGCCTTGGCCGCCGTTGCCGGCCTTGGTGTGGGTGGTGGAGAACACGTGGTCGGGCGCGTGGCCGATCTGCTCCAGCAGGTCGAGCTCGCCGTCATCGGGCCATTTGCCGCCGGTGCCGAGGAACCAGATCGCGGGCCAGGTGCCCTTGCCGCAGGGCAGCTTGGCGCGGACCTCGAAGAAGCCGTAGAGCCAGTCGGCCTTGCCGCGGGTGATGAGCCGTGTGGAGCTGTAGTCCTGCCCGCCCCAGTCGGGCATTTCCTTGAGGGCTTCCTTGCGGGCGGTGATGCGCAGCACGCCGCCCTTGACCTCGGCGTTCTCAAGGCGCGGGCCTGAGTAGTACTGCTTCTCGTGGTTGTACCAACCGGTCTTGTTGGCCTCGGTGTCATAGGCCCAGCGGCTGGGGTCGGGGTGGCCCTTGCCATTGAACTCGTCCGCCCAGACGAGGCGGTAGCCCTTGGGCAGGGCGATGTCGTCGGCGGCGTGCGCGAAAGCGCCCATGAGGGCGGTGGTGATGACAGCGAGGGTCTTGATGTTCTTAAGCACGGTGGGTCTCCTTCCAGTGGCGCAGCAGATCGGTCAGCCAGTGTGCACTGGCCTTGGGCGTGCGGGTGAGGGTGGCGTAGTCCACATGCACGATGCCAAAGCGTTTGGCGTAGCCGCTGGCCCATTCAAAGTTGTCCATCAGGCTCCAGACCATGTAGCCGCCCAGGGGCACGCCGGCATCGAGGGCGTCGGCCACGGCGCTGATGTGGGTGTTGAGGTAGGCGATGCGGTCGTCGTCCTGGACATGGCCATCGGTCGTGGCGTCTGGGAAGGCGCCGCCGTTTTCGGTGATGTAGATGGGCGGCAGGCCGTGGTCGCGGTAGTCGCGGTGCAGCAGGCGTAAGAGCTCGGTGAGGCCGCGCGGGTAGATCTCCCAGCCCATGTCACTGACGGGGCGGCCGTGTGCGGCGGGGTCCCAGGGCTGGCCGTCGCCACGGGCGACGATGCGCATGTAGTAGTTGACGCCCAGGTAGTCCATGGGCGTGGCAATGAGGTCCATGTCGCCGGGCTCGATGTGCGGCATGTCGGCGCCGTACTCGGCCACCAGCTCGGGCGGGTACTCGCCCTTGAAGAGCGGGTCGGCATACCAGCGGCGGCCGGTGGCATCACCGTGGTCAGCGGCGGCTTCGTCGGCCGGCAGCGGGCTGGCCGGCACGATGTGCGCGAGGTTGAGCACGATGCCGAGCTTGGCGGGGCAGCCGTCCTGCCGCAGTGCGCGCAAGGTGGCGCCGTGGCTGACGAGCAGGTGGTGGGCCACTTGCAGCATGGTGCGGCGGTCCTTGATGCCGGGCGCAAAGATGCCCTGCTCGTTGCCGAGCACGGCCACGACCCAGGGCTCGTTGTGGGTGGTGATGGCGTCCACCCGGCTGCCAAAGCGGCGCGCCACCTCACGCGCATAGCGCACGAAGTGCTCGACGGTCTCACGCGCGGCCCAGCCGCCACGGTCTTGCAGGGCTTGCGGCAGGTCCCAGTGGTTGAGCGTGAGAAAGGCCTTGAGGCCGCGCGCGCGCAGGCCTTCGACCAGGCGCTCGTAGAAGGCAAAGCCGGCTTCGTTCCAGGCGCCGTGGCCCAGGGGCTGCACGCGCGGCCAGGAGATGCTGAAGCGGTAGCAGCCCACGCCGAGCGAGGCGATGAGGTCGAGGTCAGCCTCCAGGCGATGGACGTGGTCGCAGGCGACGTCGCCGTTGGAGCCATCGGCGATGACGCCGGGCTGCTGGCAGAAGCGGTCCCAGATGGACTCGCCCTTGCCATCCTCGCGGGCGGCGCCTTCGATCTGGAAGGAGCTGGTGGCGACGCCCCAGAGGAAGGTGTCGGGGAAGCGTGCGGCGAGCGCCAAAGTGGAGGTGTGTGGAGGTTTCATTTCACTGCACCGGCGGTGAGGCCAGCGATGAGTTGGCGCGAGGAGAAGATGAACAAGACGAGCAGCGGCAGCGTGGCAATGGCTGAGCCGGCCATGAGGGCGCCCCACTCGGTGTTGGTGGTGGACTGGAGGCTGCGCAGCGCGAGGGGCAGGGTGTAGTTCTCGGCACTCCTGAGCAGCACCAGGGGGTTCATGAAGTTGTTCCAGGACGCGATGAAGGTGGTGAGCCCCAGGGTGCCGAGCGCGGGCTTCATCAGCGGCAGGGCGACGCGCCAGTAGATGCCGACCTCGCTGCAGCCGTCGAGCCGGGCAGCTTCGAGCATTTCCTTGGGGACGCTGGCGGTGATGAACTGCCGCATCAGAAAAATGCCGAAGGCGCTGGCGGCGCCGGGCAGGTAGAGGGCGCGGTGGGTGTCGATCCAGCCGAGGCTGTCCATGACCATGAAGCTGGGGATCATGTTCATGAAGCTGGGCACCATCAGCGTGGACATGACGAGGCCGAACAGCAGGCCCTTGAAGCGGAACTCCAGCATCGCAAACGCGTAGCCGGCCATCGAGCAAAAGAGCAGGGTCAGCGCGGTGGACGCGAGGCCCACATAGAGGCTCCAGCCGAGGTTCTTCCAGAACGGCAGGCGGCTGGCGAGGATGCTGATGTTGTCGAGCAGCGCTGTGCCAAACCACAGGGGCGGCGGCATGTTGAAGATGTTGCCGCGCTCATGCGTGGCGAACACGAACATGAAATAGAACGGCGCCAGCATCAGCACAGCGCCGACGCCGACCAGCGCGTAGGCGGACCAGAGGGCGGCGCGGGATTCGAGGGGGGAGCGGCGGGTCAATTGCTTGCTCCTATTTGGGTTGTGCGCACGGTTGGCCGTGGCAAGGTTTGGATTTGCA
>CALMQC010000650.1 GCA_937871895.1 uncultured Roseateles sp.
CACGCAGGCGCTGTTTGAGGTGGGTGGGGCGTATCGGAGGAGTTTGTAGGGCGAGCGCGAAGACGCCTCTTCGGGTACGGGCTGGAACCATCGCTATCCCTGCGCACAAGACGACTGCAGTGGAGCGGGTGCGGCCATCTAGACTGGCGTGAACTGAGTTCGGCGCAATGCGCTTCACCCCAAAAGCTGCTGAAAATACAGGTGCACCAAACGAAAACCAAAACGAAGCAGGTCACGCGCGACAACCACTATGTTCCGCAGTGGTATCAGCGCGGGTTCATGCCGAAGGGCAGGCACAAGCTATTCGTGCGAAACCTCCAACCGGGTGTCAAGAAGCTGCCCAACGGGCAGGCCCTTGCGGAGCCCGAGTTGGAAGAACTGGGACCAAAGCTTGCCTTCGTTGAGCGGGATCTGTACACGACAAGATTTGGCTCGATCCTCAACGACGACATCGAGACGTTCCTCTTTGGCCCCATCGACAAAACTGGGGCGGACGCTGTCCGCGGGTGGATATCTGGGAATCAGACTCAGATCCATCGACGGTTTGAAGACTTCTTCGGCTATCTAGACGCTCAGAAATTGCGGACGCCGAAGGGTCTCGATTGGATCCTCAAGCACTACGCTGGCCTGCAACAGCTTGACCTAATGCTGCAGATGCAGGCCTTGCGCCAAATGCATTGCGCGATGTGGTCCGAGTGCGTCCGAGAAATAGTTTCAGCCTCGAAGGCCACCGTCAAATTCCTGGTGAGTGACCATCCAGTCACAGTCTTCAATCCGAAGATGGATCCCGACTCGATTGGATGCCGGTACCCCGGCGAGCCTGGGGTTCAGATGGTGGGAACCCAAACCATCTTCGCACTGGATGCCAATCACTGCCTGATTTTGACCAACATCGAGTACGCCGAGCGCCCTAGCGAAGCTGATCACCTGGCTCGCCGCACAAACGCTCGCTTCCGTGGTGACTCGATGGCCCGTACTGACGCATTGATTCGCGGACGCCAACTGACAGACGACGAAGTGCATGCCATCAATCTCGTACTGCGGTCGCGAGCCAAGCAGTACGTTGCGGCAGGCAGGCCTGACTGGCTCTATCCCGAGCGCTACTGCAGCCTCTCATGGACCGAAATCTCGCCAATCCTTTTGCCGCGCGACGGGCTTTTCCAGTTTGGTGGCGAGGTGTTCATTGGGTACGCAGACGGCTCGACGGGCTACCGAGACCAGTTCGGCCGCAAATCGAAGGCCCACGAACTGACCGCCAAGCCTCGGCGGATCACGAACCCGCAACCGGAGGATCCATGTGGCTGCGGGGGTGGGCTGAAATTCAGGGAATGCTGTGCTGACATCGCTCCGCATCTACGCCCGTCTTGGCGCGTTATGAGCATCAGGGAACGCAATCTCGCTCTGATTCGCGCCATAAGGAAGATCCTCGAGTTGGACAGCTCGGACGCTTCATGGCAACGCATGCGGCGCACACTCAGCGATGAACAGGTCAGCCGCATCTACGAGGTTCAAGCAGCGCTCTGGCCCGAAGACACACAGCTGATCGAACTTCTGCCAAGCCCGCAGTACCGACGTTCTCGTGCGCTTTTCATGGGATCAATCGACCCGCGATTTCTTTCGGAGTCGATCACCGGCATGTTGACGTATGTGGACGAACTGGTCGTGGTCCATCCCTTCATCAACGCCGCTACGTTGCGCAAGGAGTTCAGCCCGATTCATCAGCCGGCAAAGCATCGCGAGCAGACCGTTCGCAACGCGTTTACGCTTCTGGTCCTTGAAAGTGCAATCGAGGCGGGCCGGCTTCACCTCGTTCCAGATCCGTTGGACTTCGACCTCGGTTACCGTCAAGAGATCAAGGCTATCGCGGATCGCAAAGAGGACATAGAAATCGGTCCTATTGACGAAGCGATGGTGCGTTTCCTGACTCGGGACGAGGAACTTCGATTCCTCAAACGCCTCCCAACGGAACGACTGAAGGCTTACGTCAAGGATCGCATCCCCCCAGGCTCCGATGAGGTTTCCGACGCCGATATTGACTCTGTCATTGCGCGCTGGAAGCGAGAGGCCGAGCTTGACCCACTGGCTTTGCTGACGCCCATCTCCGACGACTTTGAAGGAGAGTTCAAGATCACGAAGGCCTTTGCACGAGAGACCGGCCTGTTCGTAGCCACCTTGACCGGAGCATTTGTCTACACGAACTCTGATACGCAGTGGAGGCGACTTCACGCATCGGACGGTGTGCACGTCTATGAACCGGATTCAAATGCTGCGACCATCGTCCATCAGATTGAAGGCTTGCAGTTGAAGCTCCCGAGCCTGACATACCACCATGTGTCACAGCCAGCGGGAGCCGACGCAACCAGACGACTTATGAGAACCGCGTTTCGGACGTTGCGGCAGAGTGAAGCGTTGGAAGTCGATTCTGGGTTGGCGAGTGCTGATGCCGCGCCGGCGCCAGAGGACGAAGGATTGATGACCTATGACGTTCGGGCATCCGCACCTGCAGGTGGATTCCTGCGCACGGATGTTTCGCGTCTGGTGCTGACATTCGGGCGAACTGAAGACGTGGACCCAGTGCGCTTGGCCATCTTCCTCAAGCCCGCCGTGCGTCCTGCACAGTAGCCTTTGTTAGTGGCGCAGTTTGGGCGACAAAGACGGCTTCTCCGCGACCCTGCGTGGATATCTGCTCCCAGCTTGTTGCGGCCGTCCCCCAAAACCCGCCAATCGACCGAATCCAGCGCCGCCGCCACCGCCCCACCCGAGCACGCCCACGCGTCAGCCTTGGCCCGTTCAAATCAACGCATTCGCCACCACCTTGATCCGGTTCACTCTCTCCGGAGCCTCGGCGACGGCGCGCCCACCTGCTATGTATCGGTCATCTCATCAAGAGATGATTGATACATGACCGCCAACTGGCTCATCCTCAGCGCCACGCTGCCCACCATGCCCAGCGGGCTGCCGGGGCGCGTTTGGCGCGCGCTCAAGGCGATGGAGGCGCGCACGCTGCGCGAGGGGGTACGCCTGCTGTCGGCACACACGATCACGCAAACGGGTGCCGATGCTCTTCTGCTGGCCCTGCAGACACCGCATGACGACTGAGACCCCTGTGACCACCGAAGCCATTGGCCAGCCCCCGGTGCCCACGCCCAGCCGCGCCGAGGCATTCGGTTTCTGGCTGAAGCTGGGCTTCATCAGCTTTGGCGGGCCGGCCGGGCAGATCGCGGTCATGCACGAGGAGCTGGTGGAGCGCCGCCGCTGGATCTCCGAGAACCGCTTCCTGCACGCACTCAACTACTGCATGGTGCTGCCGGGCCCCGAGGCGCAGCAACTCGCCACCTACATCGGCTGGCTGATGCACCGCACCTGGGGCGGCCTGGTGGCGGGCGGGCTGTTCGTGCTGCCGTCGCTCTTCATCCTGGTCGCGCTGTCGTGGGTCTATATGGCCTATGGCCACGTGCCGGTGATCGCGGGCCTGTTCTACGGCATCAAGCCGGCCGTGACGGCATTGGTCGTGCACGCAGCCTGGCGTGTGGGCTCCAGGGCGCTGAAGAACGCCTGGCTGTGGGCGATTGCGGCGGGTGCCTTCGTGGCGATCTTTGCGTTGGCGCTGCCTTTTCCGTTGATCGTCCTCATCGCGGGCGTGATCGGCTCTGTGGGCGGCCGGGTGGCGCCGGACAAGTTCAAGGCCGGCGGTGGGCATGGCGCGGCCCGGCAGAGCCATGGCCCGGCCTTGATCGACGACCACACGCCGACGCCGGCCCACGCGCGCTTCACCTGGACGCGCTTCAGGGCCGTGCTGCTGGTCTTTGTGGCCGTGTGGGCCGCCGCGCTGGGCACCCTGACGGCGCTGTACGGCTGGAGTGGCGTGCTGACGCAGATGGGCTGGTTCTTCACCAAGGCCGCGCTGCTGACCTTTGGCGGCGCCTATGCGGTGCTGCCCTATGTGTACCAAGGCGCGGTGGACCACTACCAGTGGCTGAGCGCCACGCAGATGATCGACGGCCTGGCCCTGGGCGAGACCACGCCGGGGCCGCTGATCATGGTGGTGGCCTTCGTCGGCTTCGTCGGGGGTTGGACCAAAGCCATCTTCGGCGCGGATGCGCTCTGGCTCGGCGGGGCGGTGGCGGCGGGCGTGGTGACGCTGTTCACCTTCTTGCCCTCGTTCCTGTTCATCTTCCTCGGCGGGCCGTTCATCGAGTCCACGCACGGCAATCTCAAGTTCACCGCGCCGCTCACCGGCATCACTGCGGCGGTGGTGGGCGTCATCGTGAACCTGGCCGTGTTCTTCGCCTACCACGTGCTCTGGCCGCAGGGCCTGGGCGGGCACTTCGAGTGGCTGTCGGCGCTCATCGGGCTGGGCGCCGCCGCCGCGCTGTTCCGCTTCAAGCTCGGCGTGATCTCGGTGGTGGCGGGCGCGGGCGTCGCCGGGCTGCTGGTCCAGCTGGGCCGCAGCCTGCTGTGGGCTGCGGGCTGAGCCTCTTCAGCGCATGGCGCCGGCCCATCCGCTTAAGGGCGGATAAAGCGGGAGGGCGATCACATCGCGGCCGCTTTGGATTGAGCCGGACGCTACACCACCAACAGCCCAACCCCAAGCACCAGCAACGACCACAGCGGCGATGCCGGGAAGGCGGCAACGCCGACGATGCCTGCACCCAGTGCGTACCAGGCAATCGTCTTCAGGGCGCCCGGGTCGCCAGCCGCGACGGCGCGCAGCGCGAGCTGGCCCGCCAGCATCAGCAGCACGCCGCAGAGCAGGAACCAGAACGCGGCGCGCCGCGCCTCGGTGTGGCGGAACTGGTCGTAGAAGCCGGCGGCCAGCACCTCGGCCAGCGGGGCCCTGAAGCGGATCAGGCCGAACACGATATGGGCAAGACCGAGTGCAAACACGGTCCAGGCGGCGGCTTTGGTCATGGGAATCTCCTTCGGGAAGCGCTGTACAAGTCCCCCGCCACTCTAGGCAGCCGCCAGGCGGCGCGCCTTTTCAAATGTTCAGAGCGGGCCTGCCTGCTGCCGAAGCTGCCGCCGGATCCGCGACAGCGACACGTCGGTGATGCCGAGGTAGCTGGCCAGGTGCACCAGCGGCACGCGGGCGGCCAATGCGGGCTGTTGGTGGCACAGGCGCAGGTAGCGCTCGCGGCCGGTCAGGGCCAGCAGCGTGTGCTCCCGCTGCTGCTTCTGGTCCAGCAGGCGCGCCAGCATCACGGTGCACAGCGGCTGCCACAGCGCTTGCGCGTCGAGCGCGGCGCGCAGGTCCGCCCAGGGCGCCTGCCACACCCTGGCGGGCTCCAGCGCCGACACCATGAAGCTGGAGGGCTGCTCCTGCATCGCGGGCGTGAGCGGGATGAGCATGGTGCCCTCTATCCAGAAGCTCTTGGTGTGGTCCTTGCCATCGGGCTCCACGCTGTGCACGCGCAGCAGGCCGCTCTCGACGAAGTAGGCGTCGGTCCAGCGCTCGCCCTGCTGCAGCAGGACGTCGCCCGCACGGCAGGCGCGCAGGTGGAAGGACGGCACATAGGAGCGCACGAGCTGCGGATCGCGCGTGCATTGCAGCCGCTCGATCAGCTCGGCGATCACGGCCGCGCTCACCTCAGCGCTCACCTCAACGCACTCGCCACCAGCTTGATCCGCGAGACAAGCGGCGACGCCTCGACGACCTTGCTGTCAAAGGGGTGGAAGCGCTGGCCGTTGAGGTTGGCGACGATCTTGCGCACGTAGAGGCGCGTCTCGGCATAGGGCGGGACGCCGACGTAGCGGTCCACGGCGCCCTCACCGGCGTTGTAGCCGGCCAGGGCGAGCGTGATGTCGCCCTCAAAGTAGGCCAGCAGCCAGCGCAGGTAGGCCATGCCGGCGCGGATGTTCTGGGCCGGGTCGCTGAGCTTGGTGACGCCGAAGCGCGCGCCCGTGGCGGGCATGACCTGCATCAGGCCCTGGGCGTTCTTGGGCGAGACGGCGCGGACGTCGAAGTTGGACTCTGCCGCCATCACGGCCAGCACGAGGTGGGGCTGGAGGCCGTAGTCGGGCGCGACGAGCTGGACGAACTTGACGAGGGCGGGCGGGGCATTGGCCGGGGGCGGCGGGGGCGGCAACTGGGCAAGCCGGAGGCCAGCGCTGGCCACCACGGGCGGGCGCTTCTCGGCGACGGCGGGCGGGGGGTCGGTCTCGGGCGGGCGCAGGCAGGGCGGCGGGTCGCCCATGGGGGTACCGCCCATGGCGTTCAGCATGTTCTGGGCTTGGGCCAGGCCTTGCTCGGCAGCGGCGGCAAAGAGGTGGGCAGCTTCACTGTCGTTGCGCTGGATGCCGCGCGCATTGGTGAGCATCCAGGCCAGGTTGTACTGGGCCTCAGCGTCGCCATAGCGGGCGGCGCGGCAGTAGAGCTTGGCGGCCATGACGGGGTCTTGCGACTGGCCGTCGCCGTGCTCCCAGCGCTTGGCGTCCTCGCGCCAGCGCTCGACCTGGGCGGGCACCACGGTGCCCCGCTCAGGTGGGGGGGTGCTGGGGCGGGGGAGCTGGTCTTCGGTCAGCGTGGGCAGGGCGGGCAGCGTGGCCGAACCACAGGCGATGCTGGCAGCGGCGCGGCTACCCATTTGTGCGCCGCCAGCAAACTGGGTCAGGACCTGGGCGTGGCCGACAGGGGCAACGCCCAGCAACAGCGCAGCTCGGACGATGCCAGCCACCCCGCGTTGCCTCACCCAATTCCAGCTGCCCACCAAGCCGCGCACTCCAGCTCCTGCAAAGCGGATCAGTCTAGGGGCGAGCCCAGGGTTTGTGCCGAGTCAACACCCCCCCGAAAGGGCGGGCGGGCGAGGCTCTTCAGCGGCTGACGCGGGTGCGGAAGCCGTCGTCACGACGACGTACATCCTTGTAAATTGAGCGATGTAGACTCAAAATGCAAGGATGATTGAACGCCAAGCACAGCTCGGGCTCGCCACCCGGATGAAGCAGTCTCCTGCCGTTCTCCTGCTCGGCCCGCGCCAGGTTGGCAAGAGCACGCTGGCGCGTACCTTTGCTGCCACGCGGCCGGATGCGACGGTGCTGGACTTGGAGCGCGCGTCGGACCGCGCCCTACTGGCCGAACCCGAACTCTTCCTCGCCCGGCACCGCAACCATCTCGTCGTGCTGGACGAGGTGCAACTGATGCCCGAGCTCTTCAGCGCACTGCGTCCAGAAATCGACGCACAGCGGGAGCCGGGGCGCTTCCTGCTGCTGGGTTCGGCCTCGGGCGACTTGCTGCGCCAGAAGTCCGAGTCACTGGCCGGTCGCTTGAGCTATCTGGAGCTGCCACCGGTGTTGGCGGCAGAGCTGCCATCCGACCTTGGCACCCTCCAGCAGCTCTGGCTGCGTGGTGGCTTCCCGCTCAGCCTGTTGGCGCCCGACGAGACGGAGTCCTACCAATGGCGGCGGGACTTCATCGAGAGCTTTCTGCTGCGCGACCTGGCGCAGATGGGCGTGCGCTTTGCTGCCGAGAGCCTGCATCGCTTCTGGCGCATGCAAGCTCACTTGCAGGGCCAGCAGGCCAACGCCTCGGCACTTGGCCAGTCGCTGGGCGGCCTGGCGCACACCACGGTCACGCGCTACACGGACACCCTGGTGGACGCCATGATGCTGCGCCGTCTGGAGCCCTGCTTCGTCAACTCTGGCAAACGCCTGGTCAAGTCACCCAAGGTCTACGTGCGAGACAGCGGCCTGCTGCACGCGCTGCTGGGCATCGCCGACCTGAACGCGCTGCAGGGCCATCCCATCGTCGGCGCCTCCTGGGAAGGCTTTGTCATCGAACAGATTGCCGCAGCGCTGCCGCCGGGGGCCCACCTCAGCTACTACCGTACGGCAGCGGGCACCGAGCTGGATGCAGTCGTCGAGCTGGGCGCCCGCCGCATTGGCTTCGAGGTCAAGTTCTCGGCTGCGCCCACGGTCACCAAGGGCTTCTGGCAGGCGATTGACGACCTGAAGCTCGACGCGGCCTACGTCGTGGCGCCAGTGGCGCGGTCGTTTCCGCTGAGGGCTGGCGTCGAGGTGATTGGCGTCGATGGCATTGATACGGCAATCCAGGCCTGACGCCATGCGCTGATCAATCTGGATCTGGCGGCGGAAAGGCGTCTCAGAGAGGCGTTGCAGCTCGCCGATTCGTCCCTCAAAGTTCTTGCAGTGAGCAGCTACGGCGGTGACGCACGCGTGTTCGTCCCGGCAAGGGCGGCCAAACTCAGGCGGGCAGTTCGGCAATCGTCGTGTTGAGCATCCACGGGTCCGCCACCACCACGCGGTTGCGGCCCTGGGACTTGGCCTGGTAGAGGGCCTTGTCGGCCCAGTGCAGGGCCTCGTTGGGCGTGAGCACGAGCTGGGGGCCGATCACGGCCATGCCGATGCTGACGGTGACGTGGAAAACCTGGCCGGTGTCGCTGCGCATGTCGGTGCGCTCGATGGCGGTGCGGATGCGCTCGGCCAGCACGCGGGTGCCGGCGTCGTCGCCGGTGGGCAGGATGACGGCGAACTCCTCGCCCCCGAGGCGGCCAAACACGTCGGAAGCGCGCAGGCAGCGGCGCACGGCCTCGGCCACTTCGCGCAGCACGTGGTCGCCCACGGGGTGGCCATAGCGGTCATTGACCTGCTTGAAGTGGTCGAGGTCCAGCATCAGCAGGGACATGGGCAGGTGCTCGCGCCGCGCGCGCTCCAGGCTGTGGCTGAGCAGTGCGTGGGTGGTGTTGTGGTTGAAGCAGCCGGTGAGGCCATCCACCGAGGCCAGGCGGCGCATCTTCTGCGCCACGCGCTCGAAGCTGGCCAGCAGGAAGCCAAACGCCGAGCCCAGCAAGCCCATGAACGCGAACAAAAAGGTCAGGCCCGCGCGCAGGCTGTCCTGCTGGCCGTCCTGATAGTCAGCGGGGTGCCACCAGGCGTCCAGCGCGCGCCAGGCCAGGCCGAGCAGGGTCACGCACAAGGTGCCGCCGACGATGCGGAACGAGACCTCGTTGTGCCAGCCATGGCGCAGCGCTACCCAGGTGGGCGGCAGCAGCAGCACCGCGAGCACCAGGCAGGACACCGCCGTGCGCACCGCGCCGTCCGCTGCCAGGCTGCCCAGCACGGGCAAGGCCGTCAGGCCGAGCAGCACCCAATAGGCCTTGGGGGGCAGGCGTTGCAGCACATGCTGGAACACCGCCGCCGTGAAACAGGTGACCCCTGCCGCCAGCGCCAGGATGCCCAGCAGGCCCGCCACATCGCGTGGCATCCAGTCCCGCGCCAGAAAGAAGCCAAAGCCCGTCATCGAGCTCCAGCACAGCCACTCCACGGGGCGCAGCTCGCGCCGGGGCAAGGTGGCGCTGCGCGTCAGCCACAGCTGCACGCCCAGCAGCGCAAACCCGAGCAGCAGCACCAGCAGCAGGGTGGGCGTGTGCAGCAGCATCGGCGTCACCGACCTTGGGCCCCGGTGGGCTGCCGGCAACACAGACGGTCACCGAAGCTGGCCGCTCGATGTGGCAGCGGGTGCGCCTCGCTCGTTAGACTCATCGCCATGAAGCTGCTGACTGCACTGGCCATGTTGTCCTTTGGCATTGTTCGCGCCGAGGGGATCGGCTCGGTGGACACCGCGTTCAAGCTGATCGGGCCCGATCACAAGATCACGGTCGAAGCTTACGACGACCCGGGGGTCAACGGGGTGGCGTGTTATGTCTCGCGGGCAAAAACCGGGGGCATCAAAGGCGCCCTGGGGCTGGCCGAGGACAAATCCGAGGCCTCGATCGCCTGCCGGCAGGTGGGGCCGATCAGCATCCCGGCCGCGTTGCCGCAGCAGCAGGAGGTGTTCAATGAGCGCATCTCGCTCTTGTTCAAGCACCTGCGCATCGTGCGCATGGTGGACACCAAGCGCAACACGCTGGTCTACCTGACCTACTCCGACCGCCTGATCGACGGCTCACCGCAGAACAGCGTGACCGCCGTGCCCGTGCCCAAAGAGACCCCCATCCCGCTGCGCCGATGAACACGCCCCTCGACCCCTTTGCGCTGGCCGCGCTGCAGGCCTTCTGTGCCGCGCTGGTGCTGGCCCTGCTGATGGGCCTGCGCCACGCCACGCCGGCCGCCCGCTGGGCGGTGCTGGGCATGGCGGCTGCCGGCCTGGGCCTGTCCCTGCCGGCCCGGGCCCAGGAACGCCGCTTC
>CALMQC010000651.1 GCA_937871895.1 uncultured Roseateles sp.
TGAAGCGCTGAGGGCGCGGCCTGCGCCCGAAATCTCTACGCAGGCTCCAGCAGCGTGAACTGGCCGCGCGCCAAGAGCTTCCGGAAGTCCCGATCAAAACTGACCAGGTGCTCGCCAAGCTGCACCACGGCGGCAGCCAACCAGGCATCGGGCACATCGTTGCCGCCCAGTTGCTTGTCGAGGCAGAGTTGACGCAGCTTCGGCCACTCCGGGCCTACGGGCGCGAGATGCACGCCAGGCGCGGCCAAAAGCGCGTCGAGGAACGCCACAGCGTCTTCGATCGGTGTGACCAACTTGAAAATCTTCGGGCTGGTGACCAGCCGCAGGAAGCTTGCCAGCACCATCGGCATCAGCGTCAAGGTCGTGCCGGCATCGGCAGCACCGATCGTCTCCTCCAGCCACGCTCGCGCCACGGCGTGGTGCGGGTGATCGCTGCGTGAAGAAGCGACCAGCACGTTGACGTCAGGCGTCATCGCCAAGCGCCTCAAGCAGCGCCTTGTTGCTCAGCGGATCGATCCCCGCCACCAGCCCGCCACGACCCTTGAACACCGGCAGGCGGACCCGCGCGCGCTTGCCGGCATCCGCTTTTGCGCGAAGCCGCAACTGCAAACCTTCCTCGATCAAGCGCGTGAGGCTGGTGCGCTGCTGGGCGGCCAGCGCCTTGGCGTCGGCCAAGAGCTGGTCGTTGAGGTTCAGTGTGGTCTTCATGAATGGATGATACAGATTTCTGTATCGTCATTGCGTTGGTTGCAACTCGACGCGCACGCTAGTCGCCAGCGGCTCGCTCTCGCGCCCGCAGCCGGCTCAGGCTCACCGGCGTGATGCCGAGGTAGCTGGCCACGTGGTGCTGCGCGATGCTCGCTTCCAGCCCCGGGTACTGCTGCCTGAAGAGCGCCAGGCGCTGCGCGGCCGGCAGCGCCGCCAGGGACCACTCCCTGTCCGCGCGGCGCAGCAGCTCTGCGCGCAGCACGGCGTCGCCCCAGCACTGGACGCTGGGGGTGCGCAGCATGCATTCGACGAGCAGCGCCGCCGGGAATTCAGCCACCCAGGCGGCCGACAGCGCCTCGCAGTGGATGCGCGAACGCCCGTTTGCGTCCACCCGCGCGATGGCTGGTGTGAGTGCTGTTGGGCCCTGATGAAAGGCCAGCGTCACCTCGCGACCCTCTGCGTCGCCGACGCTGCTGCGCAGGATGCCAGCGAGCAACACGCACTCGTCATCGGCCTGCTGGCCCACCTGCAACAGCGCCTCGCCTGGCGCCAACTGGCGGGTGCGCATGGCGGCCAGCACGGGCGCAAAGCCCGCCTCGTCGTCCATCGGCGCGATGGCTCGCAGCGCGCCCAAACATGCGGCTCGATCAGGGCGGTCCATGTCTCTTATCCGATGTTATGGCGCTGCTTGCAGGGTGCGGCCAGCATTCTCATATGAACCTCCTGACCTCTTCCCCACAACGCTTCGCCTGGCTGCTGCTGGCCGCCTCACTGCTGTCGGCCTGCGCCATGCCGCCCGTGCCACCCACCACAGAGCACGACCCCTCACTACCCTCCGTCACGCTGCGCGGCTACCGCTTCCATGCAGAGAGCTTTGGCGAGGCGGGCAAGCCCGTGCTCATCGTGCTGCACGGCGGGCCCGGCATCGACTACCGCTACCTGCTGGGCCTCAAGGCGCTGGCCGACGAGTACCAGGTCGTCTTCTACGACCAGCGCAGCAGTGGCCTCTCACCCCGCGTGCCATCGCACGAGATCACGCTGGACAGCTTCATCCGCGACCTCGACGCCTTTGTGGACCACTACGGCCAGGGCCGTGCCGTGCATCTGGTCGGCCACAGCTGGGGCGCCATGCTGGCCTCGGCCTACACGGGCGTGCATCCAGGCAAAGTGGGCAAGCTGGTGCTAGCCGAGCCAGGCTTTCTGGATGCCAGCACGCTCGACGCCATCCAGGGCTCTTCTTGGCCCGGCTGGCGCGTGGTCTGGGGCTTCTCTGCGGCCTGGGTCGGCAAGTGGTTCATCAGCACCGGAGGCGATGCCTATGCGCGTGACGACGCCTTCCTGCTCAAGGTCCTGCCGCTGACCCAAGGTGCCCACGATCTGTGCGACGGCCGCCTGCCCCGCCTGCAAGCCTGGCGCGCCGGCTACCCCGCCTTCCAAGCGACCTTGGGCCGCGCCCTCGACGACCCCGCTTGGGCCCGCACGCTCGACTTCCGGCGCGGCGTGGACGCCTTTGCCGGCCCCACGCTCTTCTTGACCGGCGCCTGCAACACCACACAGACCGAGACCCTGCGCCGCGCGCACATGGCGCACTTCAAGCACCCGACCGTGGGCGTGGTGCCCAAGGCGGGGCACTTCATGTTCAATGACCAGCCCGAGGTGAGTGTGGCTGTGGTGCGGGCGTTTTTGCGTGGGCGGTGAGGGGGCGGAGGGCAGCGGGCGGGCGCTAGGGTGGGCTCACTGTCCTGGCCAGGAGCGGTCATGGGCTTGCGGCGCGACGATGACGGCTGAAGGCTGGTCTCGGTCGTTCGCCGTTCGGGCCTGAGTGACAGGGCTCCCCGAAAGCCGCCGTGCTTGTGGGCCAAGCGTGACGCCTGCGCGCTCCAGTGCTTCAGACAAGTTTGCTGGCCGAGACGCGGGCCCGTCGCGCCAGCAGTCCGCACACGTGCGAGCGGGCACGCTGCTGGCGGCCATGGCGGCGGTTGAGGAGACCTATGACCGGCCGGCTGAATCTATCGACGAATGGGAGGCCGCAAACCCGGCCGCAGCTGAGCAAGGACATTAAGTCGAAGCTCTACAGCTACGGCGTCAGGGCGTGTGAGAAGGTAGGCGATGCGACGGCTCACGAAGCAGGCGCGTCCATAGAATGCAGCGGCAATGGAGGGCAGGCAATGAGCGCGACCAAAGAGCCGCCGAAGGTGTTCATTTCATATAGCTGGTCGGGTACCGACCACGAACTGTTCGTCATGGAGCTGGCGACCGCCCTGCGAAGCCACGGCGTCGACGCCATCCTCGACAAGTGGCGTTTGAAGGTCGGCCAAGACAAAAACGCCTTCATGGAGCAGATGGTCACTGACAAGTCGGTGGTCAAGGTCCTTGTTCTGTGCGACAAAAAGTATGCGGAGAAGGCAGACAGCCGGGTAGGAGGTGTCGGCACCGAGAGCCAGATCATTTCTCAAGAGCTGTACAGCAAGGTCGACCAGACCAAGTTCATCCCAGTGGTCTGCGAGCGTGACGAACACGGCGAGGCGTACCTGCCCGTCTTCATGAAGGCGAGGAAGTACGTCGACATCTCCTCCGACGAGGCATATGGCGCCGGCCTTGAAGAGCTGCTCAGGCAGATCTACGACGTGCCTCTCCACCCTGAGCCGCTTCTTGGCAAACCGCCCACGTTCCTCAATGCAGATGGCGGAGGCGCATTGCCCATGTCGCCCGAGCTTGCAGGTACCGTTCGGGCTATCAGAGGCGGCAGGCTAAGCGGCAGCACGGTTGGAGCGATCCCGGAAGTGAAGCCGAGCCGAAGCGGCACAGTGAACCGCCCCGGGTTTCGAGGAGGCTCCAACTCTAGAGAATGGAGCCATGAGG
>CALMQC010000652.1 GCA_937871895.1 uncultured Roseateles sp.
TCTCAAAGAGCCCTGCCTCGAACTTGAAGCTGAGCACGCGGCGCACGGCCTCGTCAATCAAGGCCTCGGGCACCTTGCCCTCGCGCACCAGGGCCGGCAGCTCCTTGTAGGTCTCGGGGTCGGGCGTCTCGACGTCCACGCCGGCCAGCAACGCGCGGATGGCCGCCTCGCGGTTGTCAGCCGCCAGGCGGTGGCGGGTGATGAGCTCGCGGTTGCCGAAGTAGTCCGACACCGTCAGGCCCTGGTAGCCCCACTCCTTGCGCAGGATGTCGCGCAGCAGCCAGACGCTGGCGTGCGAGGGCTGGCCGTCGATCTCGTTGTAGGACGGCATGATGGCGCCGACGCCGGTCTCTTCGATGATGCGCTTGAAGGGCGGGAAGAAGGCCTCGCGCAGCACGCGCTCGCTGACCTGGGCGGGGCCGATGTTGGTGCCGCTCTCGGGCTGGCCATGGCCGGTCATGTGCTTGAGCGTGGCCAGCACTTTGCCGTTGGCCAGCGGCAGGCGCGGGCCCTGCAGGCCCAGCACGGCCGCCTTGCCGATCTCGGTGCTGAGGTGCGGGTCCTCGCCAAAGGTCTCTTCGATGCGGCCCCAGCGCGGGTCACGCGCCACGTCCACCACGGGCGCGAGCGCCAGTTGTGTGCCGGCCGCGCGCATCTCCGAGGCAGCCACGCTGAACACGGCCTCGACCAGCTCCGGGTCAAAGCTCGACGCCAGGCCAATGGCCTGCGGGAAGCTGGTGGCACCGCGCGCCACATAGCCGTGGCAGGCCTCCTCATGCATGAGCATCGGGATGCCGAGGCGCGTTTGCTCCATGGCCCACTTCTGCGCGGCGTTCACATAGCGCGCGGTCTCGCTCGCCGTGCGATTGACGATGGTGCCGCTGTTGCCGGCCACCTGGGCCGCGCCACCCAACTGGCGGTCTGACGGCCGAGCAAGCATGCCCATGCCGTGCGGGCAAGACTCGCTGGCGCGGACCGGGTCGAACTCACCCTCCGGCGTCTGGATCTTGGGCTTGGTCTGCCAGAGGCAGAGCATCTGCGCCACCTTTTCCTCCAGCGTCATCAGCGACAGCAGATGTTCGACGCGCGCGGCCACGGGGGCAGCTGGGTCCTTGTACATGCGTTTCTCTCCAGGGTTCGGGCTGTTGGCGAGCGCGCCACGCACCACCGAACAGGCACCAAGCAGGCCAACAAAGCCGCGTCGGCGGATACGGGGGGTGGTTCGGTCAGGCATTTTGGGCGCGAAGCTTAGAGCATCACGCGCGTCCCGGTGCCAAGGCGCCCACGCAAAACCGCCCGCCGCGCCAACAAAGGCGGGGCGGGCGGCAGCCAGCCGACGCGAAGCCGGTCAGGCCAGCAGCGCCTTCAGGTAGGCGCTGATCTCGGCGTCCTGGCTGTTGGCGAAGAACAGTTCCTGGAACTTCTCGCCCGCACAGGCGGCCCTCAGCAGGTCGGGGTCCACGCTCTTGAGCACCTCGATCATCGGGCGGCACGAGGCGCCCTTGAGGTCCTTGAGGATGCCGCGGTTCTTGGCCATGATGGCTGCGCGCTCCTTGGGGTAGCCGACGCCGCGCTCATGCTCGAAGAGCTTGCGGTAGCAGTCCTGCAGGTTCAGCTCAGCCGCCCAGCCAAAGCCCTTGGCATAAGGCATGGACAGGCAGTTGCCGTCGTTGATCTGGCCGAAGAGGAAGGCATCCGTCGGGTCGATCACGAGGCCGCAGAACACACCCGGCATCGAGTTGCAGGCCAGCATCGAGCCCATGCCAGTGCCGCAGCCCGTGACGACGAAATCCGCCGCCTTGGCGTTGAGCAGGATGCCGGCCAGCAGGCCGTTCATCACATAGGTCAGCGAGGCCTTGTCCTCGGGCGTGTACATGCCGTAGTGGTGGACCACATGGCCCAGCGGCTCGGCCACAGCCTTGAGCGCAGAGTGGACGATCTCAGACTTGGCGGCCTGGCTGTTCTCGATGATGAGGGCGATCTTCATGGTGGGTGGTGCTGTACAAATCCGGCCGTGCACACGGCACAAGGCCACAGTGAGAGGGGCGCCAAAGGATCAGCCGGCGGGGCCAAGGCAGGCGCAACAGGGGCCCAGCGCGCACGCGGTCCAGTCAGCATGGGCTGGCTCGGCGGCTCGGCCGGCTGCGACGGACTCCAGGCCGTCGCAGCACGTGACCACCATTGTGCCGGAATTGGAACGTCGTTTCATAAGACAACGCCATATTCCCGTTGGTGCTGGCCCGCTTCCGCTGCAGGCGGAGGACGCCGGCGAGGCGGTTGCAGTCTGACGCCTAAGCGCCCAGAAAAAAGGCCTCGACTCCGCAGAGTCGAGGCCCCGTTTGAAAGTGCGCGGAGAGTGCGCGACTTCAGGAAGCGGACTGCCGGCGCCGCAGCAGCAAAGGCACCAGACCCAAACCCAGCAGCAGGGCCGAAGCAGGCTCAGGTACCGACGTCACGGTCGCGACGACTGAACCCGAGTTGTTGAAGGAATCCGAGTCCAGGTAGGCCAGGAACAGAGTGCCGCTCGTCGCGGCCACGCCGCTGTAGGACGTGCCGATCTTGAACCACTGGTTGTCATAGGTCGGCGCAGAGCCGATGCGGCCGATCAGCGAGTAGTAGTTGATGCCTGTGGTGCCTTCGGTGCCGAAACACCCGGTGCCGTTGGCGTCGATGTCGCCGCAGGCGCCGCCGTTCCAAAGCCCGGTCGCGGTGATGGAAAAAGCCTGGCCTGCAGACAGCGTGAGGCCGGTGTTCAACGGGGTGGCGTCATGGGACGAGAAGGCCAGGCTGTTGCCCTTGGCGAACACCTCAAAGCTAGGCGCGTCTGCGTGCGCCGACGACATGGCCATCCAGGGAAGGACAGCAAAAGCAAAAGCAATGAGCTTGGAACGGTTCAACATCACGGAAAGCTCCGATGGTTCAAAAGTGGCTGAGAGTTTCGCAAGCGTGCCGGGGGACGTCCCCCCCGCAGCTTGGGGGAGCACGCATTTCAAACTTGGGGGGTGACGCAGCCCGCGTCAGTCGTCTGCTGTTGCGGGCAGGCCTGGGAACAGGACGTCCGTGTACCCAAACCGTCTGAAGTCCTTCACCCGCATCGGGTACAGCACACCCACGAGGTGGTCGCACTCATGCTGAACGACGCGGGCATGGAAGCCCTCAGCCTCAACGTCGATCGGCCGGCCCTCAACGTCAAAACCGCGATAGCGCACGCGGTCGTCGCGTTCCACCACGCCGCGCAGGCCGGGGACGGAGAGGCAGCCTTCCCAGCCTTCGACCTTGCTGCTACCGGGCAGCACCTCGATAACGGGGTTGATGAGCACCGTGGGAGGCACGGCCGGGGCCTCGGGGTAGCGGGCGTTGTGGCTGAAACCAAAGATGACGAGCTGCAAATCGACGCCGATCTGCGGAGCGGCGAGACCGGCGCCGTTCACAAACGCCATGGTCTCGAACATGTCGGCCACCAAGGTTTTGAGCTCGGGCGTGCCGAAGGCAGAGACGGGCTGCGCCACGCGCAGCAGGCGCGGGTCGCCCATCTTGAGGATCTCGCGGACGGTCAAAGCAGCCTCCTCTA
>CALMQC010000653.1 GCA_937871895.1 uncultured Roseateles sp.
GAACTGTGAAGGCCGGGCATTCGGGCGGCATAACGTAATTTCTACGAACACCCCAAACCCATAGTCATGTCGTGTATCCAGCAGGCCTCACATGGACGCGCCTGGTTATCACGACACCAATAGCCGCCAAACACGACACACCCATGCACTGCCGCATGCTGACCGGTGGCATAAACGCAAAACCGTCTCAGTTTTCCGAGACTTGAGACACCCAAGCGGGCACCCTGCCCGCCCATGGCCCTATCGCAGACCGATCTCGACGCGCTCGACACCGCCATCGCATCCGCCGAGCTCGAAGTCGAGATCGAAGGGCGCCGCGTCAAGTACCGCAGCACGAATGAGTTGCTGCGCGCCCGCGAGCATGTGCGCCAGGTGGTGGCCGGCGCCACTGGCAGCGCCACGCAGCGTGCCGCCTACGGCTACACCTTCACCACCCAGCGCGGCGGGTGAGCATGGCTGCCAACCTGCTCGACCGCATCGTCGGCTGGATCGATCCTCACGCCGGCCTGTCCCGCCACCTGGCCCGCCAGCGCCTGCAGCGCGCCTACGAGGCCGCCTCCCCGGGCGACAAGTGGAAGCCCCGCCGCGCCGGTGCCTCGGCCAATGCCGACCACCAGGCCGACGCCGCCACCCTGCGCGCCAAGTCGCGCAGCATCACGCAGAACGTGCCGTACATCGCCGCGGCCATGGATGCCCTGGTCGCCGCCACGGTGGGCACCGGCATCACGCCGCGCGCCACCGGAAAGCAGGCCGCCCGCATCAACAAGGTGCTCCGCGCGTGGATGAAAGTCTGCGACGCCGATGGCCGGCTGGACTACCACGGCCTCATCAGCCTTGCATACCGCACCATGGAGCGCGACGGCGAGGCCCTCATCCGCCTGCGCCCCCGCCTGGCCACCGATGACCTGCCCGTGCCGCTGCAGCTCCAGCTGCTCGAGGTCGACTGGATCGACACCACCAAGAACATCGCCCGCGAAGGCGCCGGCAACGCCACCATCAACGGCATCGAGTACGACGCCCTCGGCCGCGCAGCCGCCTACTGGCTGTGGGACAGCCACCCCGGCGACGTGAGCCAGTTGCGCGGCCTGCGCACGCAGAGCCGCCGGGTGGATGCCAAGACCATCATCCACCTCTACGCGCCGGACCGCCCCGGCGCCGGCCGCGGCTTCCCGCGCACCGCCTCGGTCATCTCCAGCGTGCGCGACCTGCAGCTGTACGAAGACGCCGAGATCGCCCGCAAGAACCTGGAGACGCGCCTCTCGGTGCTCTACAGCGGAGACGCCACGCTGATGGGCAACCCGTCCGGCGAGGAGCCCTCCACCGCCACCACCGTGGCCGAAGGCAACCTCGGGGATCTGCCCAGCGGCAGCATGGTGCGCCTGCCCACCGGCAGCAACGTCACCGTCGTCGCGCCCACGCCGGCGCAGGGGTACGTGGACTTCGTCAAGTTCAAGCTGCACATCATCCTGGCCGGCATGGGCGTTCCCTACGAGGCCGGCACTGGCGACATGAGCCAGGTCAACTTCAGCAGCGCCCGCATCCGCCAGCAAGACTTCAAGCGCAACGTCGAGCAGATGCAATGGCTCATCCTGATCCCGAAGTTGCTTGAGCCCATCCACCGCGCGTTCATCGACGCCGGCTACCTTGGCGGCCAGTTCACCAGCCGCGACTACTCGGTTGACTTCTCTACGCCGAAGTGGGCCTACGTCAACCCGCAGCAGGACGCCACCGCAGACATCGCCGAGATCAGCGTCGGCCTCTCCTCAGTGAGCGAGAAGCTGCGCCAGCGCGGCTACAACCCCGACGACGTCTTCGCCGAGATCGCCAGCGACTTCGGCAAACTCAAGGACCTTGGCGTGCTCGACCTGCTGCTCTTCAAGGAAAAGGGTGGCGCCGGCCCTGCAGACCCCGCGGCGCAAGACCAGGCAGCCACGCAAGACGCCGCAGCAGCCGACACCGCCCGCGCCATCAGCGCGCTGCGCGCCGAGATCCAGGCGCTGGGTGGCAAGGCAGCGCCCACCGTCGACTTCGGCGACGCCGTCATCCACGTCACCCGCACCGAAACCCTGCCGCCGGCCGTGGTGCATGTGCACGCCGCCGAGCAGCCCGCGCCGGTGGTCAATGTCAACGTGCCCGAGGCGCGCGA
>CALMQC010000654.1 GCA_937871895.1 uncultured Roseateles sp.
CGGTGACCATCTCCACCGTCAAGAACAAGACCAGCGAGTACATCGACACCACCAATGTCATGAACTCCATCCAGACGGCCCTGGTCAAGTCCGGCAAGGTCCGCTTCACCCGCTCCATCCAGGAAATGCAGGCTGGCGTGGACGAACTCCAGCGCCAAAACCAAAGCGGCCTCTACAAGAACAACACCACCGCCAAGGTGGGCCAGATGACGGCGGCCAAGTACCAGCTCGAAGGCGAGCTGACGTCCATCGTCAAGCAGAACTCCTCGACCAAGGATGTGTTCTACAAGTTCACGTTGAAGATGTTCGACGTGGCCGAGGGCACCATCGAGTGGCAAGAGGAAAAAGAAATCCGCAAGACCACCAAGCGCTGAGGAGTACCGGCATGCAACGACGCAACCTCCTGCTGGCCAGCCTGCTGCTGACCACCGCCGGCCTGGCCGCCGCCCAGACCGGCCCCAAGATCGCCGTCACCGACCTGGCCTACACCGAGAACGTGCGCCAGTACTTCGAGGTCGGCACCCGCAGCAGCACCGGCACCGTGCACGCCGGGCCAACGCATCTGGCCGCCACTCAGCAAAGCAGCGGCACCTATGTCGCTGGCACCTACAGCTACATGGAGCAGCGCGAGCTCGGCTCCTTCACCAACGACATCAAGGGCGCCATCCTCAAGGGCGGCGCCTTCCGTCTGGTGCAGGCCAAGGCCTTTGATGCCGGCACGCCCCAGCCCACCAAGGCCGAGCAGGTGCTGAACCAGGTCAAGACCGGCAAGATGGCCCAGCCCGTGCGCCAGCCCCAGGTCAAGGACATCGTCGACCGCATCAAGAAGGGCGAGTTCCCAGGCGCCGACTACGTGCTCTTCGGCACGCTCAGCAGCCTCGAATTCCGCGACAGCCTCTCGCCGCTGCAGGGCACCACCAGCTCCACCCACCAGTTCACCCTCGACCTGGTCGCCGACTTCTCGCTGATCAACACCAAGACCCTCGAGATCAAATCGGCCTTCAGCGCCCAGGGCAATGGCGGCGACATCAAGATGCTGTCCAACCGCGGCGACGTGCAGCCGCCCAACCGCGGCAAGGTCATGCGCGAGACCTCTCAGTCGCTCGCCCTGTCCGTCTACCAGCAGATGGCTGACCAACTCGGCCTGCCTGCGCCGGCCGACCCCGCCACCGGCCGCGTCACGCCGCCGAACGCACCGCCCCAGCCCACCAAGAGCGAGGCTGTGATCCTGCGTTGAGACGACGCTGGCGCCTCGCCACGCTCCTGGCCCTGTCGCTCACGATGAGCGTTGGCGGCCAGGCGCTGGCGCAAGGCGCTGCTGAACCGGCAGCAACTTCGGCGTCAGCCTGGCGCCTTGTTCCCCCCGTCCTGCCCGGCGCCGCCAGCATCTGGCTGCGCGGCGCTTTGGGCGGCCCGGCCCGGCTGCGCGTCTGGTGGGTGCCCGGCTCCGGCTGCCCCGGCTTCATGCCCGCCGGCCAGGCTTGGCTCGACGCCTGGCCCGAGGCCGAGATCCGCGTGCTGATCAAGCCCGGCATCGACGCCGCCGGCCGCTGCGCCCCCGACTTCCCCTCGCGTGACCGCCTGCGCGACTGGGCCCATGCCGCCCGGCTCGCCATCGAAAGTTCAGCGACCAGCGCGCAGCCGCTCCAGCCCCTGCCCACCTTGCTCGTCGGCCTCAGCGAAGGCGGCGAGATCCTCGCGGCATTGGCGCCCGCCGTTGAAGGCCTCAGCGGCCTCGTGCTCATCGCCGCCCCTGGCCTCGACCCCCATGCCTGGGCCGCCGAGCAAGCCGCCCGCGAGCACGACGCCGCCGGCTGGCGCGCCCTGCTCGCCCAAGCCAGCAGTGACGCGCCCGACGAGACCCTGCTCGACGGCCGCTCCCTCGGCTACTGGCGCGACCTGCTGCAGTGGCGCCAGCAAGCCGCTCTGCTCACCCTCCCCGTGACGCTCGCCCGCGCCTGGGGCGAACGCGACGAACGCATCCCCCCCGCTGCCTACGCCCGCTTTGCTGCGTTGGCTAACGCCCGCTCGGGCGGCTGGTGCGACTGGCCTGTCCCCGCTGCCAACCATCCGCTACAGGGCTCGCAAGGGGATGGCATCGCGCAGCTCCTCAGCCGCCTGTCCGCTTGGTCACGGCGTGGGGCGGGCGGATCGGTGTGCGCGGCGTGGCCTTGATGGGTGCGTAGCGCTGAGGCTGCTGCGGCGAGCGGGTCGGCAAAGTCCCGCCCGGGCTGCCTGGTGCGCTCCAGTTGGGGAGGTCGCTGCGCGACTACCCTGCGGTGCTCAGTTTGCGGGGCTCGCGCCGAACTTCCTTCGCTACGCTCCGGTCGAACAGGCGGCGCGAAGTCAG
>CALMQC010000655.1 GCA_937871895.1 uncultured Roseateles sp.
GCGCGCGCGATGAGCGCCGTGGCCTCGCGGCGGCGCCCATCGCAGGCGCGTCTCCAGCGCGTCGCTAGCGCGAAGCTGGCGCCGCGCCGCCCTGCACAGCCGCCGGGATCAGCAGGCTGAAGCTGCTGCCCCGTCCGGGCCGCGATCGCACCACCAGCGCGTGCCCCAGCAGCTGGGCCTGCCGCGCCACCAGGGCCAGGCCCAGGCCCTGCCCGGCATCCTGGGTGTCGCGCTGGCGGTCGTCAAAGCGCCGATAGGGCATGCACATCTCGGGCAGCAGGGCCTCGTCAAAGCCGGGGCCGGTGTCCTGCACGGCCAGGCGCCAGCGCCCCTGCCAGCGCCGCAGGCTGACGAGCACGCCGCCCGCCTGGGTGTAGCGCAGCGCATTGCTGACGAGGTTGTCGGCCATGGACTGGAGCAGGCGCGGGTCGGTGTCCAGCCAGACGTCGGGCGGGGCCGAGAAGCGCAGGTCCAGGCCCTTGCTCTCGGCCTGGGGCGCGAAGGTGGCGCGCAGCGCATCGAGCAGTTGGGTGGCGGGCATGGCGCTGCGATGGACGCGGGCCTCGCCGGCCTCCAACCGCGAGAGCTCAAGCAAACGACCGAGCTGGGTGCTCATGGTGCGGCAGGCCGTCTCGATGGGGCTGGCCGCGCGGTCCACGGCCTCGGGCGAGAGCTCGTCCTGGCGCAGGCTGCGCAGCACGTGCAGGTAGAGCGCGATGGCGTGGACGGGCTGGCGCAGGTCGTGGCTGACACCGGCCAGGAACAGGTCCTTGGCCCGCATGGCATTGCGCACGGCGTCGCGCTCCTGGCGCAGGGCCTCGGCCAGGGCCTCGTTCTCGCGCGTGGCGGTCAGCGTGCGGTGGACGATGCGGAAGGCCGAGCGCGCATAGCTGAGCCAGATCAGCATCGTGAAGATGATGAGCAGCCCGCCCGCCAGATAGACCGTGCCACCGATGAAGACCGACTTGACGACAAAGGGCGAGAAGCCCAGCACGATGTAGCTGCGCAGCGCCAGCGGCACGGCGGCAGCCGACTGCACGGCGCCCGCCGTCATGCCCACCAGCATGGTGATGCTGAAGAAGTCGAGCAGCGGGTTCTCGCCGTGGTAGCTCAGCCAGGGCATCAGGCCCCAGGTCAGCGCGGTGGCGGACATCAGGCCGGTGATCTCCAGGCGCAGGCGCCGCAGCCCGGCAGCATCGGCACGGGCAATGCGCTCGGTCATGCCGCGCGCGTGCCAGGTCCGCAGCGCGACCAGGGCCAGCACCGTGCCAAACCACAGCGGCACGCCATCGCGGATGCCGCTCAGCCACAACACCACCGCCGTGACGCTGCCCACGCCGACATTGCCCACCATGGAGGCGGGCACCTGGCGACGGAAGAGTTCGAGCAGGTCGCGCTCGACCGAGGTGGCCGCCTGCACCATCAGCGCGGGTCCCGGCCTGAGAATGCCAGGGATGGGCGCACGCGGCGCGCGCCGCTGATGACTCGGTCAATGCAAACGATGGGCATGGCGACAGAAACGATTCGACTGCTGGTGGCGGAGGATCATGTCTTGGTCAGGCAGGGCCTGCAATGGCTGATCTCGCGCGAGCCCGGCTACACCTGGGTGGGCGAGGCCGGCGACGGCGACACCGCGCTGGCGCTGACCCGCTCGCTGCGGCCGGATGTGCTGCTGCTGGACCTGGGCCTGCCGCGCCTGGACGGCCTGGCCGTGATGCAGGCCCTGCAGGCCGAGGGCCTGGCCACGCGGGTGCTCGTCGTCACGGCGCGGCAGGACACGGCCTCGGTGCGCGCGGCCCTGAGCTTGGGGGCGCATGGCTATCTGCTCAAAACCGAAGACACCACTCGCTTGCTGGAGGCCCTGGCCACGGTGGCGCGGGGCGGCTATTGGGTCAGCCCCGAGCTGACCGCCAGCCTCGACCGCGAGCCGCACGATGCGCGTGAGGGCCTGACCGAGCGTGAGCTGGAGATTGCCGCCTGCGTGGGGCGCGGCATGAGCAGCCGGCAGATCGGGCAGCACTTCGAGATCAGCGCCCACGCGGTGCGCAAGCACCGCGAGACCATCACCCGCAAGCTGGGGCTGCGCAACGCGGCCGAGCTGGTGGCCTGGGCCATCCGGCAGGGGCTGTAGACCGCCCGGGGCCATCAGCCCAGGCGCTGCTGCCGCGCCGCCAGCGCCGCCTGCGCGCGGTTGCGCACGCCCAGCACCCGGAAGATGACGACCAGGTGCTGCTTCACCGTCGGCTCGGCCAGGGCCAGCTCGCGGGCGATTTCCTTGTTGGAGAGCCCCTGCGCCAGGCAGCGCAGCACGTCGCGCTGACGCTCGGTGAGCTCGGCACCGCCGCCGGGCTCGGCCGCCCTGCGGCTGGCCACGAAGGGCGGCACGATGCGCCCGCCCTGCAGCACCAGAGACAAGCCACCGAGCAGGGCCAAGGTATCCGCTGACTTGGACAGCCAGCCCGCCAGGCCGAGCCCGAACGCCGCTGTGGCCAGCTCGGGGTCGTCGTCGCCCGAGAGCATCACCACCGGCAGCTGTGGATGCTGGCTGCGCCACCATCGCAAGGCAGCCAACGGGTCCGCGCCGCCGCCAGCCGGGCCCAGGTGCAGGTCCAGCACCACCAGGTCCAGCGGCGGGCCTTGCAGCTGGGCCATCAGGGCCTGGGCCTGGGCCAGGCCGGCGGCCTGCAGCACCTCGCAGCCACCGCCCAGCGGGGCCAGCAACTGGGCCAGGCCCTCGCGGACGACGGCATGGTCGTCCAGCACCAGGATGCGCCGCGCCGCCGTCATCGAGACGACGGGCGCCGGGCCTCGGCACAAGGGGGAAAGGAACTTGGAACAGGCATGGCCGAGATTGTGTCGTGCTGACTCCCAGTGACGCGCTAAGGCGTCGCGTTCGCAGCCCAGAAGCGTTGCAGCTCGCCACGCTGCAGGAGGGCACGCACGGCGCTGCTCATGCGGTCCGCCAAGGCCTGCTGGCCCGGGGCGGCCCACAGGTGCAAGGGCACGTTCTCCAGCAGCTCCAGGTGCAGCTGCGGCTGCGGTGGCAGCTCGCTCGCGGGTGGCACGTTCACGCGGGTCAGCACGCAGGCCTCGACGCGGCCTTTGGCCACCATCTCGACACAGGCCGAGGGGCTGTTGACGGCGATGACCTCGGCCTCGTCCTGCAGACGCTCCTTGGCGAGCAGGGTGCCGCGCATATAGGCCACGCGCTTGCCGAGCAGGCCCTTCCAGCCCTGGGCTGCGAGGCCGCTCTCGCGCACCAGGGCCACCACGCGCACGGTGTAGACGGCCGGGTCGATGCGGATGACGCCGGGCACCACGCGCTCATAGCCCGCGTAGCGCCCAAACTCCAACGGGTAGCGCCCGGCGGCCATGTCTTGCCGCGCGCGCTCGGCGGGCAGGATGTCGAGCCGGCATTTGAGCCCCGCCTCGCGGCAGACCAGGGTCACCAGTTCGCCCGACAGCGCCCGCGTGCGTGCGGTGGGCACGGTGCCCAGCACCACCGGCACTTCGGCCGCGCCGGGCTCGGGGGCAGCACTCGCAGGGAGCGAGCCGAGCAGGGCCCACGCGCAGAGCCACCAGGCTCGTCGCCAGCCGCGTCCACCGCCGTTGTCAGGCCCTGTTGTCAAAGTGGCTCCCACGCCTTGGCTCCCCGGCCAACGTGGCTCAGTATGCCTGCAGCACCGAGGCGTTCGACGCTGCGTCCGGGTGCCGCAAACAGGTCCCGCAACAGACCACACCAGGCCGCAAAGCTTGCTGCAACTTGTCCTAAGTAATTGCCGCGCGGCACGCGTTGAGGAGCCTTCCTAGAGTGCGACCTTCCCCAACAGCGCATGCCCCTGCCAGGCAGGACAAGCCAGCTCATGAGCATCGATCGACAACTCGCCCGGGGCCTGGTCCTGGCGGGCATTGCACTGGCCTTTGGCCTGGGCGCGCTGCGCTTTCCGCTGGGCACCATGGCGCACGCCGGCCCGGGGCTGTTCCCCTTGATGGTGAGCAGCATGCTGCTGCTGGTGGCCGTGGTGATGCTGGTGCGCGCACGCTTCTCGCGGCCCGAGCCCATGGAGGGCGGCTTGCGCAATGTGGGCCTGATCATGGCCAGCCTGTGCGCCTTTGCGGCGGCCTCGCACTTCGTGAACATGACGGCCGGCATCGTGGCGCTGGTCTTCGTGTCTTCGTTTGCGGGCGGGCATTACTCGACCTCGCGCAACCTCAAGATCTCCGTGGGCCTCATCGCCGTGGCGCTGGCCTTTCAGAAGCTGCTGGGTTTGAACCTGCCCCTGTACTGAGCGGAGCGCGCACCCATGGACATCCTGCACAACCTCGCCTTCGGCTTCGAGCATGCGCTCACGATGAGCAACCTGATGTACTGCGCCATCGGTTGCGTGGTGGGCACCTTGATCGGTCTGCTGCCCGGGCTCGGTCCCTTGGCCACCATCAGCCTGCTGCTGCCGCTGACCTACAGCATCCCCACGCAGGGCGCCTTGATCATGCTGGCCGGCATCTACTACGGCGCGCAGTACGGCGACAGCGTCAGCGCGATCACGATGAAGATCCCGCACGCCAGCTCCATCGTGGCCTGCATCGACGGCTACCAGATGACGCTCAAGGGCAAGACGGGCCTGGCCCTGTTCACGGCCGGTGTGTCCAGCTTCATCGGTGGCACGGTCGCCATCGTGGTGCTGTCCTGGTTGGCGCCGCAGCTCGGCGAGGTGGCGCTGCTGTTCGGCGCGGCCGACTACTGCGCCTTGATGCTGCTCGGCTTCTTCTGCGTCAGCATCGTCACCACCGGCAGTTTGCTCAATGGCCTGGCCATGTGCTTCGTCGGTGTGCTGCTCGGGCAGATCGGCACCGACGTCATCACCGGCCAGCTGCGCTACACCTTCGATTTGCCCTTGCTGTCCGACGGCGTCGGCCTGGTCAGCATCGCGCTGGGCTGCTTCGGCATCGCCGAGATCACCAAGAACCTGGACGAGAAGAGCGAGCGCACGCCCTTCAACGGCGAGATCAAGCTGATGCCCACCTGGGCCGAGTTCAAGCGCATCATCCCGAGCGCCCTGCGCGGCAGCGCCATCGGCTCCTTCCTGGGCATCCTGCCCGGCGGCGGGCCGGTGATCGCGCAGTTCGCCGCCTATGCGGTGGACAAGAAGTTCAGCAAGCACGCTGACGAGATGGGCCAGGGCGCCATCGAGGGCGTGGCCGGCCAGGCGGCCGCTGACGAAGCCGCCGCGCGCACCAGCTTCATCCCGCTGATGAGCATCGGCATCCCCGAGAACCCGGTGATGGCGCTGATGATGGCCGCCTTCGTCATCAAGGGCATCCAGCCCGGGCCCAACATGATTGCCGGCCACCCCGACCTGTTCTGGGGCCTGGTGGCCAGCATGTGGATCGGCAACGTCTTCCTCGTGATCCTGAACGTGCCGCTGGTGCGCTACTGGCTGTCGGTGTTCAAGATCCCATATGCGGTGCTGTTCCCGGCCATCCTGTTCTTCTGCTGCATCGGCACCTACAGCGTCAACAACAACCTGGACGAAGTCTTCGTCACCGCCGGCTTCGGCCTGCTGGGCTACCTGCTGCTGCGCCTGGGGCTGGACGCCGCGCCGCTGATGCTGGGCTTCATCCTCGGCCCCATGCTGGAGGAGAACTTCCGCCGCGCCATGCTGCTCAGCCGGGGCAGCTTCTCGCCCTTCGTGACGCGGCCCATTGCCGGCAGCCTGCTGGGCCTGATCCTGGTCTTCGTGGGCTGGCAGCTGTTCAGCTTCTTCCGCACGCAGCGGCGCGGGCGCGCTGCGGCCATCGCCGCCTGAGGCTCCTCACCCCGGGCTGACCCGCTGACCGCAGGCAGGCCGCAGCGGCACACTGCGCCGGTGCAAGACCTGCTGCTCGCCCTTGACCTCGGCACCCAGTCCGTCCGCGCGCTGCTGTTTGCGCCGGACGGTCGCCTCGTCGCGCGCCGCCAGCAGGTGCTCGCCGACTACCAGCGCCCGCAAGCGGGCTGGATGACGCACGACGGCGAGGCCTTCTGGCAGGCCAGCGCCGCCTGCATCCGCGCACTGTGGACCGGGCCCGATGCACAGACCGCAGGCCGCGTGGCGGGCCTTGCCGTGACCACGCAGCGCGGCTCCATGCTGCCGGTGGGCGCGCAAGGCGCGCCGCTCGCGCCCGCCATCATCTGGCCCGACGAGCGCGTGGCCACGCAGTTGCCGCATGTGGCGCCGTGGTGGCGCGCCGCCTTCCACGTGATCGGCATGCGGCACACGCTGGAGCGCTTCCAGCGCGCGGCCGAACTCAACTGGTGGGCCGAGCACGAGCCCGCCCTGCACGCCAAGGCGCACAAGTTCCTGCTGCTCTCGGGCCTGCTGCACCAGCGCCTCACCGGCCGCTTCGTGGACAGCGTTGGCGCCCAGGTCGCCTACCTGCCGTTTGACTACAAGCGCCACGCCTGGTGCCAGGTTTGGGACTGGCCCTGGCAAGCGCTCGCCATCCGCCCCGACCAGCTGCCCGATCTCGTGCCCGTGGGCCAGCCTCTCGGCACGCTCAGCCTGGATGCCGCGCGCGCCACCGGCCTGCCGCAGGGCTTGCCGGTCATCGCCTCGGCCGCCGACAAAGCCTGCGAGGTGCTCGGCGCCGGCGCGCTGCAGCCGCACATCGGGGCGCTGAGCTACGGCACCACGGCCACGCTCAACATCACCTCGCCCCGCTACATCGAGGCCGAGCGCTTTGTGCCCGCCTACCCGGCCGCCGTGCCCGGGCACTACAGCGCCGAGGTGCAGATCCAGCGCGGCTTCTGGCTCGTGAGCTGGTTCCGCGACCAGTTCGGCCACCCCGAGTGCGCCGCGGCCGAGGCCCTGGGTGTGACGCCCGAGAGCCTGTTCGATGAACTCATCGCCCAGGTGCCGCCCGGCTGCGAGGGCCTGACCCTGCTGCCCACCTGGAGCCCCGGCGTCTGCACCCCCGGCCCCGAGGCGCGCGGCGCCATCATCGGCTTCGGGCCGCAGCACACCCGCGCCCACCTCTACCGCGCCATCCTCGAAGGCCTGGCCTACGCGCTGCGCGAGGGCCGCGCCGGCATCGAGCGCGCCAGCGGCACACCGCTCACCGAACTGCGCGCCAGCGGTGGTGGCGCGCAGAGCGACGGCGCGCTGCAGCTCACAGCCGACGTCTTCCGCCTGCGCGTCGGCCGCCCACACACCCACGAGACCTCGGGCCTCGGCGCCGCCATCAACCTTGCCGTGGGCTTGGGCCTGCACGCCAGCACGCAGGACGCGGTGGCGGCGATGACGCGGGTGGAGCGCTGGTTTGAACCGCAGCC
>CALMQC010000656.1 GCA_937871895.1 uncultured Roseateles sp.
AAGCACCTTCCTGCCGAAGTGATCGGCGCCCTTGACCATGGCACACCAGTAGAAACTGACGCAAGGGGTTGAGGCGATGCCGAACTCACCGCAGTTCACGCGCCCGCTGCAGGTACTCCAGCACGAGTGCCTTGCGCACTCTTTCCAGCATCAGCCGGACGGCTTCAGTGGCCCAAGCGTGGGTTGCTGGGTGGATGGGGGTTGCCATGGATGACCTCCTGAGCCGGCCCACCAGTACGGCATTGATGGGCAAACAAACTTCTGTGCTCAAGACCAGCGTTACGGACGAAGTTCGTGACGACTTTGAGCGCTTTGCCCGTGCCAGGGGCTACGCATCGTCATCGGACTGCTTGAGGGAACTCGTTCTTGTCGCGGTGCATGGACCTCATTTCCTGGCCGATCTTCACCGACGCCGGATCGAATCGCTGGTTCCAAGCACGTCCGAAACTGGTACAGAAGCCGGGGGGTCTTGATGGGACTGGCCCACGTCACCGAGGCGCTTGCGGAACAGCGGCCAACAGGTCGCACAAGCGAACTGACGCCGGCCCGACGTGAGATGGTCATTCGGCTGGCCCCATTGGCGCCGCCTTGCTTTGCTGACAGGCTGTCGTGGCTGGAATACCTGTGTGACGCGCAGATTTCAGCCAACGGCAACACGCGCGGGCCGCTGGATCTTCGGCAAGGTGAGGCGAGGTTCAACTACGACTTGGATTTCTGCGACGACTGCACGGTCAAGTTTGCGTGGCAAATGCAGCAGCAGGGGAAGTGCCATCCGAAGCACCTGGCCGAGTTGAAGCGGGCGGTGGACTGGCGTGACTGAAGCGTTCGCATCCCATCACGCGCGCATGCCTTGGGGCGACCGAGAGATTGCGCGGTTCACGTTCAGGGCGGCCCTGTTCCAACGACGCGGGTTGAGTGAGCCCGACGCCGAAACATTGGCGGATCGGCTCTACGAACGCGACTACGAACGCGACGACCGCCGCATGTGCCTTGAGTGCAAGCACCTGCAGCGCGGCGGAACCTGCTTTGCAGCGCGGCAGGGCCGGCTTGTTGGCGTCAGCACCGCGAAGGGCGCCAACGGCAGAGCCAATGCCGACTTCTTCACCCCGCCCCAGCAGACGCTGATGCGCTGCGAAGGCTTTGACTTCGTCACCCCATGAGCTACGAACTTCATCCTCTGTGCACGCTGTTTCCTCGCTTGATGAATGCCGACTTCGAGAAGTTGTGCAACGACATTCAGATGAACGGCTTGCGCGAGCCCATCGTGTTGCACGACGGCATGATTCTGGACGGCGGGAATCGCTACCGCGCGTGCATGCAGACTGGCATCACGCCCACGTTCAAGCAGTTCGAGGGTGGAAGCATCGTTGCCTTCGTGCTGTCTGCAAACCTGCATCGCAGGCACATGACGCCTGGCCAGCAGGCGGCCATCGTCGCCAGCGCGCAGGACTGGGCGAAGGCGCAGAACCAGGGCCGTCCGAAAAGTGTTCACGAGAACACTTTTCAGGACACGACGGCGCAACGCGCAGTTCAATCGGGCGCCAGCGTGATGACGCAACGCCGCGCCGATAAGGTAGCCAAGGCCGACCCTGACCTTGCCAAGAAGGTAGCCCACGGCGAGGTGACGCTTCCAAAGGCCGTGAAGCAGGTAGAGGCGAAGAACCCGCCGAAGCCTCGCAAGGCCAAGCCAACGACCAGCGTTGCCACCGAAACAGCATCGCCCGTGACGCCCGATCAAAAGGCGCCGGGCCCCGTGACGGCGCCGGAAGGCGACGACGACCCGCTGGGAGACTTCGATCCGCTGGAAGAACTGAAGCGCATGCAGGTCGAGCTTGACCAAGCCCATGCGCTGGTGAAGGCGGCTGAAGCCAACGACCTGAAGGCCGAGGCCATGAAGTGGCGCCGGGCCTATGACCACGCCCAACGCGAACAATCTGAAGCGATGGATCGAGCGGCGCGCGAGGCAAAGGCACATGCCTTCAAGCACCGTCAGCTTATGCGTTGCGGCAAGGCAGTTGGCGAAGAAGACCCAGACAAGGTTGCGTCAGCCGTTGAAGCGTTCGTGCGAAAGGCCAAGGGCGCACAAACCACTGACCGGGAGCACGCCTGATGAGCCGCTCATGGGTAGTTGTTGGCGACGAGCGGATGGCTTTTTCTCAAGCCGCTATTGACCTTCTTGGGTTCAAGTGCGCCCATGTCGTTACGTCGTGCGATGAGCTTGAACGCTTGACGATGGCTGAAGCGGCGGTACTGGAAGCGGCCGAGTTGCTGTTTCGTATTCGAGTTCGGCTACTTGGGGCGTCGCTGTGAAAGTCAGCCTCCGCGACTACCAATCCGCAGCCTTTGACCAGGCGCGCGAACTGGTGCGCCAAGGCCATCGGCGCATCCTGATCGTCAGTCCCACCGGCAGCGGCAAGACGGTGCTTGCATCGGCGCTGATGGAGATGGTGCAGTCCAAGGGCAAGCGCGCGAACTTCGTCGTTGACCGCCTGAGCCTGATCGACCAGACCAGTGCCACGCTGGACCGCTACGGCATGAACGACCACGGCGTCATCCAGTCGCAGCATCCACGCTTCAAGCCGAGCATGCCGATTCAGGTGTGCAGCGTGCAGACCCTGGCGCGCAGGCGCTGGCCTGAAAGCGCGGTTGATTTGTTCGATGAAGCACACGTACTGCACGCCACGCACAAGGCGCGGATGAAGTGCGATGAGGCCATCACCATCGGCTTGACAGCGACTCCGTTCACGAAGGGTCTTGGCAAGTGGTTCGGCGCCGTGGTCAACGTCATCACCACGCGCAAGCTGATCGAGCAGGGATGGTTGGCGCCTTACCGCGTTTTCAGTTGCGTCGAGCCTGACATGAGCGGCGTGACGGTCAAGTCAACCGGCGAATGGGACGACAAGGAGAGCAGCAAGAAGGCGCTTGAGGTTGTCGGTGACGTAGTGGCCGAGTACATGAAGCATGGCGAGAACCGCAAGTTCATCTGTTCGGCCGTGGACACCGCGCACGTTGAAGAACTGCAGCGCCAGTTTCAAGCTGCAGGCATCAACGTTGCGACCTACACCTACAAGGACAGCGAAGAAGACCGCGCCGACGTGACGGCCGAGTTCCGCAAGCCCGACAGCGCCATCCGCGGACTCATCACAGTGACCGCCGCTTCGCGCGGGTTCGACATCCCAGACGTGTCGTGCGTCATCATGGCCAGGCCACTACGCAAGAGTCTGGCAGAGCACATCCAGTTGCTGGGCCGCGGGCTGCGGATCGCGGAAGGCAAGACCGACTGCTTGGTGCTGGACCACAGCGGAAACATGGTTCGGTTCTGGCAGGACTGCGAAGACTTCTTCGACAACGGCCTGGACGAACTGGACGACGGAAAGCCCAAGGACAAGAAGAAGGCCGAGAAGAAGGCCGAGGCCGAGCCGATCAAGTGCCCGACCTGCCGCCACGTGCACAAGCCCATGCCGTTCTGCCCTGCTTGCGGCCATGAGTACCCGAAGAAGAAGGCTGTGCAGCACGTTCCCGGAACATTGAAGGAGCTGATCGCGGGCGGCCATCACCGCGAATTGTCGCGTGACCTGTTCCCGCAAGTGGCTGGCTATGCGCTGACACGGCGCGAAG
>CALMQC010000657.1 GCA_937871895.1 uncultured Roseateles sp.
TGCTGGTCGGCGTCGCTGTAGGTGCTGGCGTTGGAGCGCAGCAGGTCGACGGCTCGGCTCTCCGCCGTGGCGGTGATGGTGGCGCTCTCGGCGCCCTCCTCGATCGCCATGGTGTCCAGCGTGCCGGACCAGACGATGGGCGCGTCCAGGATGGTGTGGTTCGATGTGTCGAAGATCGCGGTGCGCAGGATGGCCGGCGTGCCCTGGACCTCGCCCGCGCCGTCCAGCGCCAGGCTGATGTTGGAGCTGCTGCCGCCGTCGACGGTGAACGAGATGCCTCGCACCTCGCCCGGCGCATCTTCCACCGGGCTGATGCTGCCCAGGCCGTAGGCGCCCTGGTACGTGACGCCGGACCAGGTGAGGTGCCAGTTGCTGGTGTTGAGCGCGATGGTGCCGCTGGGGAACTGCAGCTCCAGCAGCTGCACGACGACGACGTGGCCGGCAGCCAGCGCCGCCAGGACGGGCGCGGAGAAGGTTTTCATGGGGCGATGTACTCCCCGAACTCCAGCTGCAGGCCGCCGGCCAGGCCGGGGGTGTAGTTCACGCCGGTGCTGGACAACAGGCGGAACAGCGCGGTCGGCTTGTTGACGGTGACAGGCGCGTTGTCGGAGATCGCGGTGCGGACGCGGTTGACGATTCTGATCGTGGCCGCCCCGCCCGACGCCGTGACATCGGCGGCGGCCATGAACAGCTGGCCGCCGGCGCTGAAGAGATCGCCGGCCAGCAGCGTGCCGTTGCTCGGGCTGATGCCGTCGACGGCGATCGAGCTGGCGCCCTGGGCGACCGCACCGTTGACCAGGATCGTGCCGCGGGCCGTGCCGGCCGGGTACGGCTGGGCGAAGTGGTGCAGGGCCACCCAGTTGACCTGGCCGCGCATGCTGGCCAGCCAGGCCTCGCGCCACCGGCCGTCCGCCGCGGCCTGGGGCGGCAGCTCGACGGACATCAGCCAGCGGTCGTTCAGGAGGTCGACCGCCTGCTCGCTGCCGCCGAAGGGCGACGCGCTGACGCGGGTGTTGACCGACAGCCGGAGCTGGCAGGCGGAGACCTTGAACTGCGTGGGCAGGCTGATCAGGCTCATGCTGCAATGGCTCAGTCGTACCGCTGGCTGCGGGCCAGCGCGCCCTGGATCTGGCGGACCAGCTGCTCATTGGACCGCTGCAGCAGGGACACCGTGGCGATGTCGCCGACGGACTGGTTGATGTTGACCGTGACGCTGGCGCCGGCCCGCTCGCCTTTGGTGTGATCGATGACGGACTCCTGGGGGTGCAGCATGGCCATGAAGCCACCCTTGCCATCCAGGCCGCCGGTGCGCGGCGCGGCGCCGGTGTAGCCGCCGCCGTCGAAGCTGAACAGGCTGCCGATGGTGCTGGTGAAGTAGGCACCGAGCGGCTCGGTGATGCTCTTGCGCACGCTGATGCGCAGCACGTCCTGGGCGATGCCCTTCAGCACGTCCTGGAATGCTTTGCCGCCAACGATGGCGTCCTCGAAGGCGCTGCTGAAGGTCAGGCCCAGCTCCTCGGCGATGGTGCGGGTCTTCTCCAGCGTCTTGCCGGTCTCGCCAACGGCCTGCTGGATGGCCTGGACGTACTGCTCCGCGCCGCCCTGCAGCCGGCCGGACTCGAACTCCTCGGCCAGCAGCGCGACATCTTCACGGATGCGGGCGAACCGCTCCTCGTCGGTGTTGGACAGCAGGCTCTTCAGGCGGTCGGCGCGCGGCCCGTTGTCGACGCCCTGGGCGATGGCCACCTCGCGGCCGATGCGGATCCGTTCCTCCTGGGCGTCGTTGGCCTCCTTCAGGGCCTTCTTCAGCTCGGCCTGCTTGTCGATCTCGGCGGCCAGTGCCAGGATGCGCTGGCGCTGGGCCTCGCTGAAGCCATTGGCGCCGGCAGCCGCGATGCGGATCTGGGCGGTCTGCACGGCGGTGAGCTGCTGCTCGCGCTCGATGGTGGCCTCCAGGCTGGCCATGTAGCGGTCCAGCTCGGTGGTGATGGCGGCGATGCCTTCGGGCGTCTTTGCCTTCCCGCTCTTGGCCGCTTTCGGGGCGCCATCGAACTCGACACTGCGCCGGCGGGCCAGCCGGGCCGCCTCGGCCGCCGACTCGTTGCCGTAGTCCAGCAGGAACTTCGGCGCGCGACTCTGCACCACGCCGATGTCCTCGTAGAACTTGCGGACGTTGGCCACATACCGGTCCCAGCCGATCTCGAAGAAGCCCTTGCCTTCCTTCGATGCATTGCGGAAGGCCTCCGCGGTGTCGTTGAGGCCCTTGACCAGCGGCCCCACCAGTGCGCGGCTCAGGTCGGTGACGTTCTTCTGCATCTCGAACAGCTGCAGGTTGAACTTCTCCGCCTCAGCGGCCTGCTCGCTGGTGACCTTGGCGACCAGCTCGGTCTGCTTGGCCAGATCCGCCAGGAAGGGGGCCACCTCGCGCAGGGACTTGCCGAACAGCTCCTGTGTGAGCCGGGCCTTGTTGCCGTCGTCCGCGAAGCCGGCCAGGGCCACCGCAGTCTGGCGCAGGGCCTCGGCGGGATCGAGCTGGCGCAGGCGCTCGGCGCTCAGGCCGATGGCCTCCAGGGCCGCTGCGGCGTCGGTTCCGGGCTTGGCATCCTTCAGCGTGGCATTGAACTTGATCAGGCCGGCCGTCACCGTGTCCATGCTGGTGCCGGTGCGGGCGGCCACGTCTTCCAGCGCGCTGATGTTCTCGATCGACGCGCCGGTGGCATCCTTGACGTCGTTCAGGGCATCCAGCGCGTCGACGGTCGAGCGCGTGAATGCCACCAGGCCGCCAGCGCCAATGCCGGCCACCAGGCCACCGGCCGCGGCCTTGATGATGCCGAAGGCTCCCGTGATCTGCTCGGCCGTCTTCTCGGCAGCACGGGCGGCCTTGCCCATGTCGCGCTCGAAGTTGGCCAGCTTCGCGACCAGGTCGATGGAGAGGGTGGCGAGTGCCATGGTTCAAAGTTCCTTGCGGATGTGGCGCATGAGTTCGATCAGCTGGTGCCAGTCGTCCACTGGGTACAGGGCGGCGTACAGCGGCCAGCGCTCCGGCATCCAGCCGGCACAGAATTCCCAGCAGTGCCGGGCCCGCTCGGCGGCCGGGCTGAGCACCGGCGCCTCGCCGGCCAGGGTGGTGAGGAAGCCCGCGCCCTCGGCCTTCTGCGCCTCCTTGTGGGTGCGCTCCCAGCCGATGCGGGCCGTCAGTTTTTTGCGGCGGCCTCCTCGGCCGTCTGCCGGTCGGACAAGCGCTGCAGCAGGGCCTGCAGCAGCTCGGTCTCCCACTCCGGCTGCGCGTCGAGCAGCAGCGCGATCGCGCCGGTCTCGAAGTCGAACGCATCCGGGGTGGGGTGGCTGGGCAGCATGTGCTGCACCGTGACACCGGACCAGCCGCAGACGGCCAGCAGCAGCAGCGCGCGGTGGAAGCGCAGGCTGACGCCCGGATCTGCGTACTTCCGACCGCCGGCGGACTCCGCATAGGCGATGCTGCTCTCCAGCTTGGTGGGCACCCGCAGGCGGATGGTGGCCGGGCCCACCTGGTGCTCGAACTCGCGCGCGGCCCGGGCCTTGCGCGCGATGTAGTCCAGCTCGATCACGGCGATCAGGAGGAGTACTCGGTCGGCAGCGCGGTGAGCGCGAAGCCCACGGTGCGGCTGTTGACCTGTCCCAGCGCCAGGTTCGGCAGGTCGCTGATCGACCAGTAGCCGTTCAGGTAGATCTTCGA
>CALMQC010000658.1 GCA_937871895.1 uncultured Roseateles sp.
CCCCGCGGCGGCGGATGCCTGGACACCAGCCGGCGATGCGGATCGTCCAGCGCGTTGTCGTCCAGGTGCAGCCCGTGGCGCTCGAGCACCCGGCCCAGCGTGCGCCGGCGCGAGCGCAGGTCCTCGCGGGTCTTCTGGTAGGCGTGCTCGGCCAGCGCACTCCGCTGCGCATAGCTGAAGATGTTGGCCAGGAACATCTCCGGGTCGCGCTGGTCGGGCTCGAACAGCACGATGTCGGTGCCCGGATGGCTGGTCTCGTAGCCCTTCATGCCCAGCTCCAGCCGCGAGTGGATCAGCGAGCGGAAGGTCTGTGACAGCACCAGCGGCAGCCCGCCGTCCACGAGGCGGTGGATGTGCGGTGTGTCGGCTTGGTGGCGGGAGCGGCGGTCGTGGCTGCGGGTCAGGCGGCGGAGCCCCTTGGCATCAGCACCTTCGCTGCGGCGGTCACTGGCGTAGGGCACCAGGGGGTTGATGCAGAGCAGCAGGTCCAGCCCTTGGTCCAGCAGCACAGAGGCGTGCAGGGTCTTCTTGAGCGCGCCGTCCACGAAGCAGCGGCCGTCGATCTCGATGGGCGGGTAGAGGCCTGGCAGCGCGGCACTGGCCTGCACGGCGCGCGAGATGGGCACGTGGTCCCAGCCCGGGGCGCCAAAGGGGATGGCCTCGCCGGTGTCGAGGTCGGTCGCGACGAGGATGAGCGGGCGGCGCAGCTGGCGGAAGTCATTGCTGCGGCCGGGCTCGGCAAACACGCGCTGCAGGGCGGCGCCAAAGCGCTCACTCGACAGCAGGCCGTTGGGCAGCAGGCGCCCCAGGCGCTCCAGCGTGCCAAGCAACGAGCGGCCACCGAGCAGGTCAAGCGCCGCCTCGGTCAGTTGGCCCGGCAGTTGGCCCAGGCGCTGGCCAAACTCGGCCCAGGCCGGTTCCAGCAGCGCAGCGGGGTCGAAGTGGTCGGGCGGGGCGGCGCTGTTCTCGATGAAGGCGGCGCACAGCTGGCGCGGCGTCATGCCGTTAACGAGCGAGGCGGCGATGAAGCCGCCCGCACTCACGCCGATGTAGCCTTCACAGGCCGAGAGGTCGAGGCCCTCGATGGCCTCCTCCAGCGCACACAGGGCGCCGACTTCGTAGATCGCCCCCAGCGGCCCGCCGCCGGCCAGGGCCAGTCCGATGCGGGCTTGGGGCATGGGGGCGGGCGCTGGCTAGCGCTTAAGCGGCGGCCTTGGGGGCTGCCTTGGCGGCGGCTTTCTTGGCGGCCGGCTTCTTGGCCGCAGCCTTCTTGGCGAGCGCGGCAGCAGGTGCCGGAGCAGCCGCCGCCTTCTTGGCCGGTGCCTTGGGAGCGGCGGCCTTCTTGGCAGCCGGCTTCTTGGCGGCCGCAGCAGTCTTCTTGGCTGGCGCCTTCTTGGCAGGCGCGCTGGCCTTGAGGCCCACCGCCTCAGACAGCGCATCGATACGCTGGATCAGCGCCTCGACTTCAGCGGCGGTAGGCACGCCCAGCGCCTTGAGCGACTTGGCCACGCGCTGCTCGAAGATGGACTCGAGCTTGTCCCACTGCTGGCCGGCCTTGGCACCCACGTCACCGGCCACGCCTTGCATCTTGCTGGCCATCGTGGCGAGCTTCTCCTCGGCGGCGGATTGGGTCTTCTTCTGCAGCTTGAGGCCTTCGCTCACGAGGGCTTCAAAGACCTTGGTGCCTTCGCCCTGCGCCTTCGAGAACGAGGCCAGACCGGC
>CALMQC010000659.1 GCA_937871895.1 uncultured Roseateles sp.
TCGAATAGATGCGCGCGTGGTGCTGACCCAGGGAGCCGACCCCGGCCACGCCGCCAGCAGCCCCGCGCACCCGCCCCGACCCCGCCGTCATCTACGCCCCGCCGGCCATCGACAAGAGCTACACGTCGGTCGCGCAGGACAGCCGGGTGCAGTTCATCGTGCTGCACTACACCGCGATTGACTGGGACAAATCGCTGCGCGTGCTGACCACGGGCGGCCAGGTCTCGGCCCACTACCTGGTGCGTGATGAGCCCGCGCAGATCTACCAGATCGTGGACGAGAACCGCCGCGCCTGGCATGCGGGCATGAGCTTCTGGGCCGGCAACAGCTTCCTGAACGCAGCCTCCATCGGCATCGAGATCGTCAACCCCGGCTACCGTGACACGCCGGCCGGCCGCGTCTACGCGCCCTACTCGCAGGCGCAGATCGACCAGGTCATCGCCCTGGTGCGTGACCTGCAGTGGCGCCACCAGGTCAAGCCCGAGCGCATCCTCGGCCACGCCGACATCGGGCCCGGCCGCAAGCAGGACCCGGGGCCGGGCTTCCCCTGGAAGCAGTTCGCCGACGCCGGCCTCATCCCCTGGCCCGACCCTGATCAAGTGGCTCGCAAGCGCCTGGACCACGAGATCAGCCCGCGCGACATGGGCTGGGTGCAGGAGCGGCTCGCGCGCATCGGCTACAACGTGCCGCGCACTGGCCTGCTCGACGAGATGACGCAGGGCGTGATCAGCACCTTCCAGATGAAGTACCGGCCCGAGAACATCGACGGTCTCATTGACCCGCAGACCGCTGCGCTGATCGACGTCGTCTCGACGCCGGAGTTCATGCGCATCAAGCGCGCTGACGAAGCAGTGACCAAGCCCTATACCTCGCAGTTCTGAGATGCTGCGCTTCCTGCTCCAACGCCTGGCCACGCTGATCCCGACGCTGATCGGCATCACCCTCGTGGCCTTTGGCCTGATCCGCCTGGTGCCCGGCGACCCGGTCGAGGTGATGATGGGCGAGCGGCGCCTCGACCCCGAGCAGCACGCCGAGATGCTGCACCGCCTGGGGCTCGACCAGCCGCTGCATGTGCAGTACCTCGACTACGTCGGCCGCTTGCTGCACGGCGACCTCGGCCAGAGCCTCATCAGCCGCGAGGCCGTGAGCAAAGATTTCGTCGCCCTCTTCCCCGCCACCGTCGAGCTCTCGCTGGCGGCTCTGATCCTGGCCGTCAGCCTCGGCCTCGTGCTCGGCGTCAGCGCGGCGCTCAAGCGCGGCTCGCTGCTGGACCAAGGCGTGATGGGCGTGGCCACCGTCGGCTATTCGATGCCGGTGTTCTGGTGGGGCCTGATCCTGATCATGTTCTTCTCGGTCCAACTCGGCTGGACGCCGGTCTCGGGGCGCATCGGCATCGAGTACGACCCCGAGCGCGTGACGGGCTTCATGCTGATCGACGCCTGGCTCAGCGGCGAGGAAGGCGCCTTCAAGTCGGCGCTGATGCACCTGATCCTGCCGGCCCTGGTGCTGGGCACCGCCACCACCGCCGTGATCGCGCGCATGACGCGCTCCAGCATGCTGGAGGTGCTGCGTGAGGACTACGTGCGCACCGCCCGCGCCAAGGGCCTGTCGCCCACGCGAGTCGTCGTCGTCCACGCGCTGCGCAATGCCTTGATCCCGGTGCTGACGGTCGTCGGCCTGCAAACCGGCAGCCTGCTCGCGGGCGCGGTGCTGACCGAAACCATCTTCTCCTGGCCCGGCATCGGCAAGTGGCTGATCGACTCCATCGCGCGGCGCGACTACCCGGTGGTGCAGGCCGGCATCCTGATCTCGGCGCTGACCTTCATCGGCGTCAACCTCGTCGTGGACCTGCTCTATGGCGTGGTCAATCCGCGCATTCGCGGCGGGGGGCATTGATGTCTGCCGTGCTGGACCACACCGTGCCGCCGAGCCCTGCTCAGGAGTTCTGGCAGGGTTTTGCTGCCAACCGGGGCGCGCTGGCGGCGTTGCTTGTGTTCAGCCTCATCACAGTGGCCTGCCTGTTCGCGCCGCTCGTGGCGCCCTACGACCCCATCGAGCAGTTCCGCGACGCGATGCTGGCGCCGCCGGTCTGGGCCGAGGGCGGTAGCACGCGCTTCTTGCTGGGCACCGACGAGCTCGGGCGCGACATGCTGAGCCGCTTGCTGCACGGCGGCCGGGTGTCATTGGGCATCGGCCTGGCCTCGGTGCTCATGTCCATGATCCCTGGCGTGCTGCTGGGCCTCGTCGCCGCCTTTTTTGACCGCTGGGCCTCGCCGGCCATCATGCGGGTGATGGACATCGTGCTGGCGCTGCCAGGGCTGCTGCTGGCCATCTGCGTGATCACCGTGCTGGGGCCTGGCCTCGTGAACACGGTGATTGCGATTGCGATTGGCGCGCTGCCTGGCTATGTGCGCCTGACTCGCGCCCAGGCGCTTGGGGAGATGGGGCGGGACTACGTGACGGCGAGCCGCGTCGCTGGGGCGGGCTTGCCGCGCTTGATGTTCTTGACGGTGTTGCCCAACTGCCTGGCGCCCTTGATCGTGAACGCGACCTTGGGCTTCTCGTCGGCCATCCTGGAGGTGGCGGGGCTGGGCTTTCTGGGCCTCGGCGTGCAGCCGCCGACGGCGGAGTGGGGGACCATGCTTTCGACGGCGCGGGATTACATCGCGAGGGCGCCGTGGGTGGTGACCCTGCCGGGGTTGGCGATCTTGGTGACTGTCTTGAGCATCAATCTGATGGGGGATGGATTGCGGGACGCGCTTGATCCCAAGTTGAGGAAGGTGTCGTGAGCGCTTTTCTTGAGCTTGGTTTTGGGGCAAGGCCCATGCCGGGAGTCCCGCCCGGCGGCGGGGTAACTTTTCTCTGTCTTGCCAGAGAAAAG
>CALMQC010000660.1 GCA_937871895.1 uncultured Roseateles sp.
ATCGTCGAGGCCGATGCGTTTGACCGTATCGAAAAGCTGCTGACAGGCAAGACAGCCAACGGCGGCCCACAAAAGCTGGCCAAGGGCAGCAAGATCGACAAGGCGTATCTAAGCTCGGTGGACAAGTTTCACTGGTTTGACATCCGTGTGGCTGATGAAGAAGTGGCCTCTCAGCTGGAGTCCATCAAAAGCTCAATCGAACAACAGCGCCGCAGCTTTGATATGGCGTTTGAGGAAAAGCACAAAAAACTCACCCAGGGCGACGAGCTGCCTGCGGGCGTGCTCAAGATGGTCAAGGTCTATATCGCCGTCAAGCGCCGCTTGCAGCCTGGCGACAAGATGGCTGGCCGTCACGGCAACAAGGGCGTGGTCTCCAAAATTGTGCCTGTGGAAGACATGCCCTACATGGCCGACGGCACCCCTGTCGACATCGTGCTCAACCCGCTGGGCGTGCCCTCGCGGATGAACGTGGGTCAGGTGCTGGAAGTCCACCTGGGCTGGGCTGGCAAGGGCATCGGTCAGCGCATTGGCGACATGCTGCAGCAACAGGCCCGCGTGGCCGAGCTGCGCAAGTTCCTGGACGAGCTCTACAACCAGAGCGGCGGCAAGACCGAGAACCTGGCTGACCTGAACGACGACGAAGTCATCGAGATGGCCGGCAATCTCGCCAAGGGCGTGCCCTTTGCGACGCCGGTGTTTGACGGTGCCAAGGAAGAAGAAATCCGCGGCATGCTCAAGCTGGCCTACCCGGACGACATCGCCGCCAAGAAGGGCCTGACCGCCACGCGCACCCAGGCTCAGCTGTTTGACGGCCGTACCGGCGACGCCTTCGAGCGCTCGGTCACCGTCGGCTACATGCACGTGCTCAAGCTCCACCACCTGGTGGACGACAAGATGCACGCCCGCTCGACTGGCCCCTACTCGCTCGTCACCCAGCAGCCGCTGGGCGGCAAGGCGCAGTTTGGTGGTCAGCGCTTCGGGGAGATGGAAGTGTGGGCGCTCGAAGCCTACGGCGCTTCCTACATCCTGCAGGAAATGCTCACCGTCAAGTCCGACGACGTCAACGGCCGCACCAAGGTCTACGAGTCCATCGTCAAGGGCGAACACGCCATCGAAGCGGGCATGCCCGAATCGTTCAATGTGCTGGTCAAGGAAATTCGCTCCTTGGGCATCGACATGGAACTGGAACGCAATTAAGGAGCAGATGCATGAAGGGACTACTCGACCTTTTCAAGCAATTCACCCCCGATGAGCATTTCGATGCCATCAAGATCGGCCTGGCTTCTCCCGAGAAGATCCGCAGCTGGTCCTTCGGCGAGGTGAAGAAGCCCGAGACCATCAACTACCGGACCTTCAAGCCGGAGCGTGATGGCCTGTTCTGCGCCAAGATCTTTGGCCCCATCCGCGACTACGAGTGCCTGTGCGGCAAGTACAAGCGCTTGAAGCATCGCGGCGTGATCTGCGAGAAGTGCGGCGTTGAAGTCACCCAGACCAAGGTCCGCCGTGACCGCATGGGTCACATCGACCTGGCCGCGCCGTGCGCGCACATCTGGTTCTTGAAGAGCCTGCCGAGCCGCCTGGGCCTGGTGCTCGACATGACGCTGCGCGACATCGAGCGCGTGCTGTACTTTGAAGCGTACGTCGTGGTCGATCCCGGCATGACCCCGCTCAAGAAGTTCTCGATCATGACCGAGGACGACTACGACGCGAAGCGCGTTGAGTTCGGTGACGAATTCGTGGCGTTGATGGGCGCCGAGGGCATCAAGAAGCTGCTGGAGGACATGGATCTCGACGTCGAGATCGACAAGCTCCGCAACGACATGACCGGCTCCGAGCTCAAGGTCAAGAAGAACTCCAAGCGCCTCAAGGTGATGGAGGCCTTCCGCAAGTCCGGCATCAAGCCGAACTGGATGGTGATGGACGTGCTGCCCGTGCTGCCGCCGGACCTGCGTCCGCTGGTGCCGCTGGACGGCGGCCGCTTCGCGACCTCCGACCTGAACGACCT
>CALMQC010000661.1 GCA_937871895.1 uncultured Roseateles sp.
CAACTCAAGACTCATGCGAACCCTCAGCACGACATAGCCTGCGGGCAGGTCTGAGGCGCTCTTTGCATCCGGTTCGGCGCGAACGACGGCCAAGTCCCGCACCTTCAAGCCAAGGCGCTGAGCTGCATTGCGAAGCCAATCCTGCAGCGCAGCCTCCGTCAAGGCCAGGTCTGGATCGGACCACACCGTTGTGTCGTAGGCGGCCCGGAGCCCCAGGACCTCCTCTTGGCGACGCGGCCATTCTTCATCCTTGGCAAGCGCCTGAAAGCGTTGGACTTCGGCACGCAGAGCCTCGCTTCTCGCCATGGCGGCGTCTGTCGCGTCGAATCCAGCCAGCACGGCGTAGATGCAGAGGATGCCCAGGGCAGCCCACAGGCCCAGGCGAACCAGACCAGACTCCTCCCATTGCGTTCGCAATCGAGAGAACTGGACTCGAATCGCTTCAGGGTTCATCAACGGTTTGGAATGGCATCGAACACATTGGCCGGTGGCATGCCATTGGCGTCCGGTTTGGCGTAGATCGGCTTGAACGGCTCAGCCGCTGGTTTGGCGGCGCCTTGCTTCACAGCCGTCGGGGGCGCTGGCTGCGCGCCGGACTGTGAGGCTGCTTGAATCGTCGCGGCCTTTGTTTGAATTGCGGCTTGTGGAGATGAATTGGGAGGTGGCGAGACTGGCACGGCGGGGTCTGAAGTCCGCGCTACCGGAGGATGCGCGCCTTTGATTCTGACTTCGAGGGTAAGCAGGCCGCGTCCACCACCATCGCCACGCGCTTCGTTCACGTCAGCGAACCAGCCGCCCGATTGGAGGTCCTTGACGATACTGGCTCGGCCAACAGTTGGCCCGAGCTGCAAGCCCAACTTCAGCCGTTCACCCTCAAGCTCCATGTCCTTGATTTGGACGCCGGTGCGTGCGAGCGTTTCGTGCAGGTGGCCAATCACCTCCAGGGGTTGTGGGGTCGAGCTAAAACGCGCAAGCTTTTGAACAGCCGCCGCCTCACCTACCACCTTGTCTCTCACCTGCAGAACCTTCTCCGCTTTGCTGCGGAACTCGGAAACCTGCGCCTTCAAGTTGTGTTCCAACTGCCATGCCCCCTGAAGCTGATGTGCGGCAGCGCCAGCAGCCAGCGCCAATAGCACTGAGCTGGCGAATACGAGTCGCCTTTCGAGTTGGTGTTGCCCGTTGTCGCCAGTGGCCTGTAGGGCGTGGTGTTTGACCCAAGGCGCCGCAGCTTGCTCGACCTCGATTGGCTCGGGGATGGCGGCCGAACCTAATGCCTCCGCATTTGCGAGCTCGTCGCGCTGCCCAGCTGCTCGCAAGAAGGTCTGCCAATCTTCAGGCGACGGCGCCGTTGGCCACCATCTGCTCGAATGCAGTTGCCCAGCACGCCAGCACTGAGCCTCGAACCCTTCCAGGCACCGAATCAGCCGAACCCCTGCCTCCATCGGCCGCTGCACCAACAGCTCTGGAATTGCCAAGCACCGATCAAGACCTAAACCGTGAACGGCGAGATCGCGCTCCAGGGCCGCTTCGTCCCAGGCAATCGCGAGGCCCAGTTGGTCCCACAAGATCAGCCTAGCAGCATGACGCTCAAAGGGCTGCCACGCTTGAGCCTGCAGTCGCAGCGCTGAGAGTCTCTCCGCAGTTGGCACGCCTTGCAGGCGGAACCATCGAACACGGCATCGGCTACGTGCGACGACGATTGACGTCTGCGCCCACGCACTTCGGGCGGGACTCGACGCAAACCCTTCAAGGCCCCATTCGGCCTTCAGAACGCTGCGCGGAAAGTGCCAGAGGGAATGCAATCGCGCGGGGAGCTTCATCGGAGGGGTTGAGCCGCTTCGTGCTGTACTGTTCAGTAATGACCCACGGGCCAAGCTCCCCTGCGGGCGTGAGCTGCACATTGTACTCAAGCGCTCTCGGCAGACCGTAAGCCCAGAGGGTGATTCGCGAGTCGTACCCCGGGGACAGGATGTACTCATCCTCGTCCAAGCGCAGACCAAGGAGCTCCCCAACAGTCCGCAAATCGCGCAGTTGGTCTACAGCGCGAAGCCTGACTAACTGGTCCAGTTGTATCGGTGCAGCTGTCGGAAACATCGCACGTAGGGTGGCAGGCGGGGCTGTCGCCGGGTTAAAGAGGTTCCCTAAGGACGGGCGCAAGGCCCTACTCAAGCGCGCCAACCTTTCGGGCTCGTCTCGCCATAGCGGCATGGTTTCAAGTTCGCGCAGACTCAATAGCCAATCGTTTCGCGGCCCTGGCAAACCCAGCGCTTGGTACTCTGAGCGCTCAGCGCCGTTGAGGTGTTTGAGACTGTCAGTGTCGATGTAATCCGCAAGCACATCGACCATGGCCTGCGCTCGCAGGACCGAGACTCCATCCTGCACCAGAAGCGCCTGCAGTACCGGCCCCGACACTCCATTGACTGAGAGAAGGCCCCGCCCGTCTTGCACCTGCACCCACGCGCCAAGATCAGTCCGGTAGGGACGACCATCCTCACGCAGTTGCGTGTGCACGTCCCCATGGCCAGAGGGCGTCAGCGGTCGCGTGGCATTCCAATACAAGGTCGCAGCTAGTGCACCGGAAGCAACTGCTCGACCATCAGCGTACTCACGCAGTTCCAGCGCGTTGCGTCGCAGTTGGTCATTGCGCTGAGCAAAACGACCTACGACGAAGGCCATCATGGTCAACACACCAAGCACCATCAGCAACACATAGCCTGCTTGGGGCCGACGGGCAGTCCTCACTGCTGCTCCCACTGAGCCAATCGACCCCTACCAGCCTGAGTAGTACTGACCTGCACAACAAGCGAGCCCCCCAGCTCTTGCCCCATGTCCAGCCAGACTGCGCGGGGCAGTCGTGGCAACGCAGCCTGCGCCTCAAGGCGGAAGTCTGCGTCCGGGTCGCCGGTGGGCACAAAGTTGGGATTCGGGTTCGGCCATTGATCAATCCAGACACCGTCGGCGCCGAGATAGCGAAGGCGCCCCTCTTTACCGGCCCATGCCAACAGCTCAAGCGTCTCCGACTTCTCGGAGCTCGCCATCGCTGCTGATGATTTCACTTCGACCATCAGGCGATGCCGCCGAGTCGCAGCGTCTGTTTCGAAGTGAATATGCAGTGGGCCCCCACCTAGGCCTGGCATCGCTAGAGTTTCGCTGCTGGCCAGACTGAGGTGTCGGGCATCGCCAATGAACCGGCGTGGCACTCCTATCTGTTCGACCAAAGCGGCTTGGATAAGGTCACGCAACCATTCACGTCGCACCAGATTTAGTTGGCCGTTGACGCCCGACCCTTGCAACATGCGTTCGATCCGCGTGATCTGCTGCATGGCCTGCCATAGCACCCCTGCGATCATTGCAGTCAACGCCATCGTCACTAGGGTTTCAATCAACGTAAAGCCGCGATCATTCGCCACGGCCAACCGCTCGGCGCCATGAAATCTCCAATTGCTCATGGCCGAGGCCTCGCTTCTTGCGGGGATCCCGATTGGCTGGCCCGATTGGTCGGACGCCATCCCGCCAGCACTTGCTCCCACTCCGCGGACACGCCCGATTCCCTTTGGTGAAGCCGAGCGTGTACGCGATACAAGCCGAGTTCCCAGCGTGGGACGATGTTCTCACCGTAGCTGTACTCGGTTCGATGTGGCTCCAGAGGGGTCGACGTCCATTGCAGCCTCAAGTCTTCTTGATCACGCTTACCTTCAGGCTCGATCGTCGGATTGATCAAGTTCAGCCACGCAACGCCTTCGAGTTGCAGTTGTGCTCTGGCCTGCGCCTCTTGCAAACGCCGAGCAGTCTCGAGGTTCTGCTGGATCCAGGCAAACAGCACCAACCCGGCAGTCGCGAGCAGACTCAGCGCCACCACCACTTCCATCAAGGTGAAGCCCCTGGGCCTGGAAGGAACCGGCTGTCTGCCCACCCTAGCGCACCTCTCGCACTCGGCCCGTAAGCGACTCGATCTGCCACGTCTCTCGGCGATCTCCCCAGCGCAGTTCAATCTCGCCGCCAGATGCCACACCCAGCGCGCTATAGCTGACCGGGTGGGGCAGGCGCAACTCTAGTCTTGAAGGCGCGTCGGGCACCGAGTTGAGCAGGGTCTGCGCATCAAATTGCCGAGACTCCCCCGCGAGAAAGCAACGCACCGGTAGTGCCTCAATGTAGGCTCTGAAGTCGTCACGCCACCCACGCTCTCGTGCGGCATCAAGCCACCCGACGGCCCGAGGAGCTGCGATACCGACAGCCAGAGCCATCAGTGAGAGCACCACCAACATCTCTAGGAGCGTGAATGCCCTGACGCCACGAGGTAGCCGCGCACGTGGCGACATCATCTGAAGACGAGTTGATTCTGCGTCTGCGTCAACGCGCAGGCAGCACTCCGACGTCGGCCGCATCTCCGTCTCCGCCTGGCTGGCCGTCGGCCCCGAGGGAGTAAAGCGCAAACGGCTGGCCATCCTGGCCTGGTGCGGCGTACTGGTAAGGGTGGGACCAAGGATCTAGTGGCACCGCTTCATCGAGGTAGGGCCCACGCCAGCGTGTGGCCAATGCGGGGTCGCTCGGAGTCTTGCTCAAAAGACTTAGCCCCTCTTGAGGCGTCGGGTAACGCCCGATATCGAGGCGAAGGTTCTCGACTGCGCCGCGTAGCAACTTGATCTGTGTCGTTGCGGTCGTGACGCGCCCTTGGTCGACCTTCTTGAACAATCTAGGACCAACCAATCCCGCAATGAGCCCGATGATGGTCAATACCACGAGCATCTCCAGCAAAGTAAATCCGGGTGAGAAGGGGCGGATCCTCAAATGACTGTTCATGGGCGTAGTAAACCTGGGCACAAGGCATGAGTGTACCGGCCGCTGAGATGAACCTCGAAGAATGATCGAAGCCGGCGCCTGGTTCAGGCCGTGCCACTTCGTCCCTGCGGCTCAAGTCAATAAAAAAGGGGCACCGAAGTGCCCCTT
>CALMQC010000662.1 GCA_937871895.1 uncultured Roseateles sp.
CTCCTGCGAGTCCACCTGCCGCGTCACCACCTCGCGGGCGAGGCGCACGAGTTGCTCCTGGTTGTCGATCAGCCTTGAGCGGAGCGCCAGCTGCGCGATTTCGGTGTCGCGCTTGACGGACTCCATCTCGCGGTCGATTTCCTCGTTCCGCAGGTACCAGAAGGCCGCAATGATGGCCGCCAGGAAGAGCAGGACTGAGATCAGTGGGCCCAGCGTGGCAAGCCGGTCCTGCCGCGCGGGGGACTGGCGGCGCCACCACAGCGCAAGGCGCCGCCGCAGCGGCTCTGGAGACAAGGAGTCCAGCGGGCGGGACAGGAAAGACATGGCGCGAATTATCCCGGCTGCCCCGCTCACCGCCCCTGCAGGACTCCCCGTAGGCCCGGGCAGACTGCACAGGCAACTTCACAATGCGAAATCAAGTCGCGCCATTTGGAAATTTGAACGTGCCTGTGAGACACTGCGCCCGCACACGCGGTCCGCCCGGAACAGCCGGGCGGAACTGCGGCCGTTTTGGAGACAACCCAGGAGACCCCGATGTCCGCCCAGCCCCAGACCGTTCTAGGCGCCACACCGAACGACGCTGATCCGCAGGAAACCAAAGAATGGCTGGACGCGCTGTCGGCCGTCATCGACCGTGAAGGTGCCGAGCGTGCGCACTTCCTGATCGAAGAGATGCTGGAGCACGCGCGTCAGCACAGCATTGACCTGCCCTTCTCGGCGACCACGGGCTACGTCAACACCATCGAGCCCAGCCACGAGGCTCGCTGCCCCGGCAACATCCAGATCGAGAAGCGCCTGCGCGCCTACATGCGCTGGAACGCCATGGCCATGGTGGTGCGCGCCAACCGGCTGAACCCCGCTGACGGCGGCGACCTGGGCGGCCACATCGGCTCCTTTGCCTCGCTGGCTTCGATGCTGGGCGCAGGCTTCAACCACTTCTGGCACGCCGAGAGCGAAGGCCACGGCGGCGACTGCATCTACATCCAGGGCCACAGCGCCCCCGGCGTCTACGCCCGCGCCTACCTGGAAGGCCGGCTGAGCGAAGCCCAGCTCGACAGCTTCCGCCAGGAGGTGGACGGCAACGGGCTCTCCAGCTACCCGCACCCCAAGCTGATGCCGGACTTCTGGCAGTTCCCGACGGTGTCCATGGGCCTTGGTCCCTTGATGGCCATCTACCAGGCGCGCTTCCTCAAATACCTGCACGCCCGTGGCATCGCCAATACCGAAAACCGCAAGGTCTGGGCCTTCATGGGCGATGGCGAGATGGACGAGCCCGAATCGCTCGGCGCCATCGGCCTCGCGGCGCGCGAGGGTCTCGACAACCTGGTCTTCGTCATCAACTGCAACCTGCAGCGCCTCGACGGCCCGGTGCGCGGCAACGGCAAGATCATCCAGGAGCTCGAAGGCGAGTTCCGCGGCAGTGGCTGGAATGTCATCAAGCTGATCTGGGGCAAGGGCTGGGACGAGCTGCTGGCGCGCGACAAGTCCGGCAAGCTGAAGCAATTGATGATGGAGACGGTGGACGGCGACTACCAGGCCATGAAGGCCAACGACGGCGCCTACATCCGCAAGCACTTCTTCGGCAAGTACCCCGAGACCGCCAAGCTCGTCGAGCACATGAGTGACGACGAGATCTTCGAACTGCGCCGTGGCGGCCACGAGCCCGAGAAGGTCTACGCCGCCTTCCACGCTGCCCACCACAACAAGACGGGCCAGCCGACCTTGCTGCTGATCAAGACGGTCAAGGGCTATGGCATGGGCAAGGCCGGTGAAGGCAAGAACACCGTCCACCAGACCAAGAAGCTCAGCGACGACGACATCCGCTACATCCGCGACCGCTTCAGCATCCCCATCCCCGACAGCGAGCTGCCCAAGATCCCGTACTACAAGCCGGCCGACGACACGCCGGAGATGCGCTACCTGCACGAGCGTCGCAAGGCCCTCGGGGGCTACCTGCCGCATCGGCGTACCAAGGCCGACGAGCACTTCAAGACGCCGGAGCTGAGCACCTTCCAGGCCGTGCTCGACCCCACGGCCGAAGGCCGCGAGATCTCGACCACCCAGGCCTATGTGCGCTTCCTGACCCAGTTGCTGCGCGACAAGGAAATCGGCCCCCGCGTGGTGCCCATCCTCGTTGACGAGGCGCGCACCTTTGGCATGGAAGGCCTGTTCCGCCAGATCGGCATCTACAACCCCAAGGGCCAGCTCTACACCCCGGTCGACAAGGACCAGGTGATGTACTACCGCGAGGACAAGTCGGGCCAGATCCTGCAGGAAGGCATCAACGAAGCCGGCGGCATGGCCAGCTGGATCTGCGCCGCCACGAGCTACTCGACGAACAACCGGATCATGATCCCGTTCTACGTCTACTACTCGATGTTCGGCTTCCAGCGCATCGGTGACCTGGCCTGGGCGGCGGGTGACATGCAAGCCCGCGGCTTCCTGCTCGGTGGCACCTCGGGCCGCACCACGCTGAACGGCGAAGGCCTGCAGCACGAAGACGGCCACAGCCACATCCTGGCCGGCACCATCCCCAACTGCGTCAGCTACGACCCGACCTTCGCGCACGAAGTCGCGGTCATCATGCAGCGCGGCCTGAAGCGCATGGTCGAGGACCAGGAAAACGTCTTCTACTACATCACCCTCTTGAACGAGAACTACCCGATGCCAGGCCTCAAGGCCGGCACCGAGGAGCAGATCCTCAAGGGCATGTACCTGCTCGAAGAAGCCGATGCGAGCACCGGCCTCAGCGTCAACCTGCTGGGCTCCGGCACCATCCTGCGCGAGAGCCAGGCGGCCAAGCTACTGCTCGAGCAGGACTGGGGTATCGGCGCCCACGTCTGGTCCTGCCCCAGCTTCAACGAGCTGGCTCGCGACGGCCAGAACGCCGAGCGCTGGAACCTGCTGCACCCCACCGAACTGGCGTGCGTGCCCTTCGTGACGCAACAGCTCAGCCACACCAAGGGCCCGGTCATCGCCTCGACCGACTACATGAAGAACTACGCCGAGCAGATCCGCGCCTTCATCCCCAAGGGCCGGTCCTACAAGGTGCTGGGCACCGACGGCTTTGGCCGCAGCGACTTCCGCAGCAAGCTGCGCGAGCACTTCGAGGTCAACCGCCACTACATCGTCGTGGCCGCGCTCAAGGCCTTGGCTGACGAGGGCGCGATTGGTGCCGAGAAGGTGGCCGAGGCCATTGCCCGCTACGGCATCAAGGCAGACAAGATCAACCCGCTGTATGCGTGACCACCCCCGCGGCGCTGACGCGCCACCCCCTCAAGGGGGCGCACCCGACAGCCCGGCAAAGCCGGTTCTGTGGGTGCCGCTGGGTAAGGCACTACGTACATCCAATCTGAATTTGAACGGAGACATGGGACATGGCACTGATTGAAGTGAAGGTTCCGGACATCGGCGACTTTGCCGAGGTGGCGGTGATCGAGCTGCTGGTCAAGGTGGGCGACACCGTGAAGGCCGAGCAAAGCCTGGTGACGGTCGAGAGCGACAAGGCTTCGATGGAGATTCCATCCAGCCACGCCGGCGTCATCAAGGAACTCAAGATCGCCGTGGGCGACAAGGTCAGCGAAGGCAGCTTGCTGCTGGTGCTGGACGGCGCGGACAGCGCAGCTGCCGCTCCGGCCCCAGCCT
>CALMQC010000663.1 GCA_937871895.1 uncultured Roseateles sp.
TGGGCGTCCTGAGTGAAATGCCCAGCGAGTCTATGCAGCCCCGCGCGAGCCCACCCTCCCTATGTACGCTTGGGGCCGCCGGCCGAGGCGATCCCGGGCCACACTGGGGCCCATGAGCCTTGCTGACCTGCCCCTCCTCCACAGCACCCGCCTCTGCGACCTGCACTTCGAAAGCGGCAAGCCGCTGGCGGCGGCGAGTGGCTTGGTGTGCCTTGCCGACCGCGTTTGCGTGCTCGGCGACGACCTGAACCACCTGGGCGTGTTCGACAGCCACACCCGGCCGGGCCAGCGGTTGCGCTTGTTGCCGGGCAAACTCCCCAAGGGCTTGAAGGCGCGCAAGCGCGCGAAGCCTGACTTTGAGATCCTGCTGGAGTGGCGGGGCGGCTTGCTGGCGCTCGGATCGGGCTCGCGGCCGACGCGGGAGCGGGCGGTGCACTTGCCTCAGCTAGCAGCCGCGCCCATCGCCTTTGCGCTGACACCGCTCTACGAGCGCCTGCGCGCCGAGCTGGGGCCGCTGAACCTGGAGGGCGCGCTGCTGCAGGGCGAGGAGCTGTGGCTGCTGCAGCGGGGCAATGCGGGCGGCCCGCTCGGCAATGCGCGCATCCGGCTGCACGCGAGCGTGCTCGACGGGCTGCTGCTGGGTGCCGACCTGAAGTCCGAGCTGGGTCTGCGCGTCGAGCCCATGCTGCTCGGCGAGCTGGACGGCGTGGCGCTCGGCTTCACCGACGCCTGCGCGCTGCCCGGCGGGCACTGGCTCTTCAGCGCTGCGGCCAAGGCGACGGACGACGCCGTGGCGGACGGGCTGTGTACCGGCTCGGTGATTGGCCTGGCCACGCCGGCCGGGCAGGTGCTGCAGCGCTGGCGCGTGGCGGGGGACTACAAGGTCGAGGGCATCGACGCCCGGGCCCTGCCAGGTCGGGGCCTGCAGCTGGCGATGGTCTGCGATGCCGACGACCCGACCCGCGCGTCGCCGCTGTTGCTGGCGACGGTGGCGGCGCGCTGAGCCTCAACGCCGCTGGCGTGCCTTGACGCCGGCGATCAGCCCCAAGCCCCCCAGCAGCATCGCCACGCTGGCCGGCTCGGGCACCGGCTGGGTGCTGAAGCTGTCGAGCGCAAAGCCCGCGCCACCGGGGCCGGAGACGATGAAGGTGATGCCGTCAATGTCGCCCCAGTTCACGGGCACGGGGTTGCTGCCGGCGTTGATGAAGGACGCGAAGGGCAGCACCACCGTTTGGCCGAGCGAGGCGTTCACCGGCAAGGCGAAGTCCGCAACGCTGCCGGCCTGGCCGGGGCCGTTGGAGGTGTAGACCGTGGCCGTGAGGGAGATGGGCCCGCTGATGTAGCGGAAGTCGAGCACGAAGGCGCCCTCGCTGAGCAGGTTGAGCGAGAGGTCCTGCCCAAAGCCATGGGCGATGCCGTAGGAGAGGTTGGTGTAGAGCGGGTAAGCCGCGTCCGCGAGGGTGAAGTAGGCGCCGGCCTGGATGGCGCCGAAGGTGAACTTGCCCGGCTGGGCGATGCCGGCCCCGACTTCATTGGCGATGTAGCGGCCGCCGCCGGGCGCCTCGGCCGAGGCGAAGTAGGCCTCGACGTAGGGCGCGGTGTCGGTCTGGATGATGCCGGCGCCGTCGCTGAAGCTGTCGTGGATCGAGGCGGCATGGGCGGCCGGGGCCAAGGCGATGGTAGCGGCAAGCAGCGCGGCCCAGCGAGCGGCAGGGGGAAAGCGGTCCATGGGAGTTCTCCAAAAGAGGTCAGGGTGGGTGGCGGTGCTGGACGGCCCACTCGCGCGGCTCGGGTGCGCGCGCTGCGGGGGATCCGGCTGCCAGAGCCAACGCGCTGCCTGCGGCGAGCCGGACGGCGCCGCTCACTTCAAACATGGGATCGGGCGCTGGCCTCGCGCTGCAAAAACCTGGGCGATGCAGCCTGCAAGTTCGAAAAAGCCAGAGTCCGGTTCAACGCATGGGCGCTTGAATCCGGTCGCGGCCACCCCCATGCTCGCGCGTACCTGCAACTTCAATCCGGACGGCACGCCATGAAACGCATTGCCCTCTTCCTGCTGACCAACCTGGCCGTGATGCTGGTGCTCGGCCTCGCGGTCAATTTGCTTGGGTTGAACCAGTTCCTCACCGCCAATGGGCTGGACCTCGTCGGCCTGCTCGGCTTTGCGGCCGTGATGGGCTTTGGCGGTGCGCTCATCTCGCTGCTCATGAGCAAGCCGATGGCCAAGTGGACGACGCGGCTGGAGATCATCAACGGCTCCAACCACCCGACGCACGCTTGGATCGTCAGCGCTGTGGAGCGCTTCTCGCGCACGGCCGGCATCCAGACGCCCGAGGTCGGGATCTACCAAGGCCCGCCCAATGCGTTTGCGACCGGGGCGTTCAAGAACTCTGCGCTGGTGGCTGTCTCGACGGGCTTGCTGGAGAGCATGACGCGCGAAGAGGTGGAGGCGGTGATCGGCCACGAGGTCGCGCACGTGGCCAACGGTGACATGGTCACCATGACCCTGATCCAGGGCGTGATGAACACCTTTGTCGTCTTCCTGAGCCGTGTGATTGGCTACTTTGTGGACAAGGTGGTGCTGCGCAACACCAGCGACCGTCCGGGCATGGGCTACTACGCGACGACCATCGTGCTGGACATCCTGCTCGGCGTGCTGGCCGCGCTGATCGTGGCCTGGTTCTCGCGCCAGCGTGAATTCCGCGCCGACGCGGGCGCCGCGCAGCTGATGGGCCGCAAGCAGCCGATGGTGAACGCCCTCGCGCGCCTTGGGGGCCTGGACCCCGGCGAGATGCCCAAGAGCCTCGCGGCATTGGGCATCAGCAGCCGGCCCTCGGGCCTGATGGCCCTCTTCAGCAGCCACCCGCCCATCGAGGAGCGCATGGCCCGACTGAACGCAGGCACGAAAGCTTGAAGGCCTGTGGGAGTCCGGAGGCAGGCCCAGTCTCGCACCACCGAGCGAGGCCTGTCATTTGTCGGGAAAGCTGACAGTTAGCAGTCGCCCCGGCGCGCGTTGTTCAAAAAGGGCCTGTGCCAGAAGGAGTTACACGCCACCCGCCGCTTG
>CALMQC010000664.1 GCA_937871895.1 uncultured Roseateles sp.
ATGACCACCGGCGCCGGGGCGGCCGGGGCGGCGTATACCGGAGCGGCTTGCAGCACGGCGGCCTGCGGGTCGGCCTTGACGATGCGCACCTTGCCGTCGGCTTCCGTGATTTCCAGTTCGGAGATGTTCGACTCCGAGACGAGGTCGATCAGGGTCTTGAGCTTGCGCAAGTCCATGGAAAGGGGCTCCAGCGGTTTGTTGTTGTCTTGGGACTCAGGCCGCCGTGCGGCTTGAGAGGGCGTGCTGCAGCGCCAGGCGGTAGCCGTTGGCGCCGAGGCCGCAGATCACGCCGACCGCCAGCTCGCTCAGGTAGCTGTGGTGGCGGAAGGCTTCGCGGCGGTGGATGTTGGAGAGGTGAACCTCGATGAAGGGGATGCTGACCCCGGCCAAGGCGTCGCGGATGGCAACGCTGGTGTGGGTGTAGGCCGCCGGGTTGATGAGGATGAAGCTCGTCCCGTCCGTCCGGGCAGCCTGGATGCGGTCCACCAGGGCGCCCTCGTGGTTGCTCTGGAAGGACTGCAGCTTGGCGCCGGCATCAGCCGCCATCTGCGCAAGTTCTGCGTCGATCTGCGCCAAGGTCTGGTGGCCATAGACCTCGGGCTCGCGGGTGCCGAGCAGATTGAGGTTGGGGCCGTGCAGGACGAGAACTTGCATCGATCAGGCGCGTCCACCGCAGTAGAGCTGCACCCCTAGAAATGAGAAGGGCGAACTTTACGCGCTTTCGGCACGATTTCGACGTGAGATCCGGGAGATTCCCGATCTGGGCCGAAATTGGCCCCCGATGACCGCAGGATCAGGACGCGGCCAGCTTGCGCAGTTCCTGAAGGTGCGTGACACCCATGCGCTGCCAGCTGATTTCGGCGGTGTCGTCGAAAACGATGGAGAACGGCAGGCCGCCGTCGGTGTTGCCCAACTGCCTGACCAGGGCCAGGCCGCCGTCGCCGGCCATGGCGATGGGGAAGGCGAGCGGCTGCTTCTGCAGAAAGGCGCGCACCGGCCCAGGCTGGTCTACCGCCACCCCCAGCACCTGCCAGCCCTGGCGCTTGGCCTCGCCGTAGAACTGGTTGATCTCGGGCAGTTCCTTGATGCAGGGGGGGCACCAGGTGGCCCAGAAGTTGACCAGCAGGGGCTTGCCGCGCCAGGGCGCGAGGTCGAGCGGCTGGCCGTTTGGGTCCCGAAAGTCATGGGTCCAGAAAGCCTGGGCGACCGCCGACATCGGCGGCGGTGTGAAGCGGCGCCAGGCGACAGCGCCGCCCACGAGGGCAGCGCCCACGCCGGCGCTGGCCAGGATGAGACGGCGGGTGATGGGGTTCATGGAGCGAGCAGGGCTTGGAGGGCAGGGAGGTCGCCGCGATCGGTGCGGCCTTGGGTGTCGGGTCGCAAGGCGCCGCGCAGATCGTCAAAGTCCAGGATGCTGAGGCACAGAGGCACGGTCTCGCCCAGGGGACGGCAGGGCACCTCCAGCACCAGCATGTCCACATCCCGGCCACGCGGGCCTCGGGTGGTGCTGACGTCGAAGTCCTGCCCGAGGTTCAGCAGGGCGATCTCGGCGGCCTTGCTGTCGTCGCAATACAGCTCCAGGTGGATGCGCGAGAGTCGGTTGGCCGTGCCGCGCCAGACGGCGCCGGTCAGGTGGGGGCGGAACTCGCCCAGCCGCGCCATCCAGGTGGCGGCCAGCTCGCGCAAGTGACGCAGCTCGGCGGGCTGGGTCTCCGCTTCAAAGACGGCGAGGTGCTCGATCAGCGCTTCCTCGACCAGCTCGTTGCCCGGCAGCGCAGCGCGCGGGCTGCCCAGGTCGCGGGCGGCACGTTGCTTGGCAGCGCCCCAGTCCAGGCCTTCGTCGGCAATCAACCGGGCGGCCGACGCGGCGATCTCGCGGGCGAGCAGCGTGGGTTCGGCCATGGCAGTCAGGGCAGTTGGACGTCGTTCATGCGGGCCGTGATGGTGCCAGCCCGCCCCAAGACGTAGGCGGACGCGGGGCTTTTCTCGAACTTCTTGGGCGCTGGGAGCATCACCGCCAGCCGGGCGGCCTCGAAGGCGCCCAGCCGTGCCGCATCAACGTGGAAGTAGTGCCGCGCTGCTGCCTGGGCACCGAACAGGCCCTCGCCCCACTCGACGCTGTTCAGGTAGATCTCGAGGATGCGGCGCTTGTCGAGCAGGGCTTCGAGCATCAGGGTCAGCAGCAGTTCCTGGCCCTTGCGGACGAAGTTGCGCTCGCTGGAGAGGAAGAGGTTCTTGGCCAGTTGCTGGGTGATGGTGGAGCCGCCGGCCAGCTTGGCCGCCGCCTGGCCCCGGGCCTCGGCGCGCGCCTGGGCCTTCTCGTTCTTTTGCCAGGCCTGCTTGACGGCGTCCCAGCGCACCCCGTCGTGGCTGGCGAACAGGTCGTCCTCGCTGGCGATGACGGCGCGCTTCAAGGTCTTGGGCAGTTGCTCGTCATCCACCCAGGACTGGCTCCACAGCA
>CALMQC010000665.1 GCA_937871895.1 uncultured Roseateles sp.
TACGACGCTGACCGCCCCTTGCGCATGGGCTGCCGATGCGGCGCGCATGCGTCTGAGGCAGAACACAACGCGGAGACCGCGGCGGCTGAGCTGCGCAAGCGCAGCGAGACCGAAGACTTCCAGGCCTACTCGAACGAGTTCATCGAGGCGTCGCTCGTCAAGGCGCTCATCCCGCAAGACGCGCTGCGTCGAAACTTCCTGCGTGCCGTGGGCCGCAAGACGGCGATGGCGGCGATTGCGAGCGTGCTGCCGGCGGGGGCCCTCACGAGCCTGCAGGCCATGGCGCAGAGCAAGCCCGTCGCCTTGGAGAAGAAGGACCTCAAGATCGGCTTCATCCCGATCACCTGCGCGACGCCCTTGATCATGGCCCACCCGCTGGGCTTCTATCGCAACGAGGGCTTGAGCGTCGAGGTCGTGAAGACGGCGGGCTGGGCGCTGATCCGCGACAAGATGATCAACAAGGAGTACGACGCCACGCACTTCCTGTCGCCGATGCCGCTCGCGATCTCGATGGGGCTGGGGAGCAACCCGACGCCGATGAACGTCGCGACCATCCAGAACACCAATGGCCAGGCCATCACCCTGGCCAACAAGCACAAGGACAAGCGCGACCCCAAGGACTGGAAGGGCTTCAAGTTCGCGGTGCCTTTCGAGTTCAGCATGCACAACATGCTGCTGCGCTACTACGTGGCGGAGGCCGGCCTCAACCCCGACACCGACATCCAGATCCGCGTGGTGCCGCCGCCCGAGATGGTGGCCAACCTGCGCGCCGGCAATATCGACGGCTACCTCGGCCCCGATCCCTTCAACCAGCGCGCGGTCTACGAGGAAATCGGCTTCATCCACATCTTGACCCGCGAGCTCTGGAACGGTCACCCCTGCTGCGCTTTCGGCACCAGCACCGAGTTCATCAAGCAGAACCCCAACACCTTTGCGGCGCTCTACCGCGCCGTGCTGACTGCTGCCGCGATGGCGCGCAAGCCCGAGAACCGCGAGCTGATCGCCAAGGTCATCTCGCCTGCGCAGTACCTGAACCAGCCCGAAATCGTGCTGCAGCAGGTGCTGACCGGCAAGTTCGCCGACGGCCTGGGCAACGTGAAGGTCGTGCCTGACCGTGCCGACTTCGACCCCATCCCCTGGCAGAGCATGGCGGTGTGGATCCTGACCCAACTCAAGCGCTGGGGCTACCTGAAGGGCGAGGTCAACTACAAGCAGATTGCCGAGCAGGTCTTCCTGCTGACCGACGCCAAGAAGACCATGAAGCAGCTCGGCATGCCCGTGCCTGAAGGTGCGTATCCGAAGTTCACCATCATGGGCAAGGTCTTCGACCCGGCAAAGCCGGATGACTACGCCAAGAGCTTCAAGATCTCCAAGACGGTCTGACATGCTGAGCTCCCTGCGCGCCAAGGCAGCGCTGCTGTCGGTGCTGATCCTGCTCGTCCTGCTGGGCATCTGGCACATCGCCACGATGACTGCCACGCCCGTGGCCGCACCGGCGGTGCAAATGACGCCCGAGCAGATCGAGTACGCCAAATTGATGGGCAAAGACCCGACGGCAGGAGCCACGGCTGCGCCGGCCAAGTCGGGCTTTCCGACGCTCGCGCAAATGGGCAAGGCCATCGGCGCACAGCTGGCCCACCCCTTCTACGACAACGGCCCCAACGACAAAGGCATCGGCCTGCAGCTCGCCTACTCGCTGGGCCGCGTGGGCCTGGGCTACTTGATCGCTGCCGTGGTGGCGATTCCGCTCGGCTTCCTGATCGGCATGAGCCCGCTGGCCTACCGTGCGCTCGACCCCTTCATCCAGGTGCTGAAGCCCATCTCGCCGCTGGCCTGGATGCCGCTCGCGCTCTACACGATCAAGGACAGCCACATCAGCGGCATCTTCGTCATCTTCATCTGCTCGGTCTGGCCCATGCTCATCAACACGGCCTTTGGCGTGGCCGGCGTGCGGCGCGAGTGGCTGAACGTGGCGCGCACGCTGGAGGTGGGGCCGCTGCGCCGCGCGTTTGAGGTGATCCTGCCGGCGGCTGCGCCCACCATCCTGACCGGCATGCGCATCAGCATGGGCATCGCTTGGCTCGTCATCGTGGCGGCCGAGATGCTGGTGGGCGGCACGGGCATCGGCTACTTCGTCTGGAACGAGTGGAACAACCTCAGCCTGCCGAATGTGATCTTCGCGATCCTGACCATCGGCGTGGTCGGCATGCTGCTCGACGCGATGTTCGCCCAGCTGCAAAAGGCGGTGACCTATGCAGACTGAGTTCCTGCAGGTCCAGGGCCTGGCCAAGGCCTACCCCGACAGCACCGAGCCCGTGTTCGAGGGCGTCAACTTCGGGCTGACCGAGGGCGAGTTCGTCTGCATCATCGGCCACAGCGGCTGCGGCAAGACCACCATCCTCAACGTGCTGGCGGGCCTGGAGAAGGCCAGCGAAGGCTATGTCTTCATGGACCGGCGCGAGGTGGCCGGCCCCAGCCTCAACCGTGGCGTGGTCTTCCAGGGCCATGCGCTGATGCCCTGGCTCACCGTGCGCCAGAACATCGCGTTCGCGGTGCGCAGCAAGTGGCCCGAGTGGAACAAGGCGCAGGTCAATCTGCATGTCGAGCAGTACGTCGATCTGGTCGGCCTCAGCCCCGCCATCGACAAAAAGCCCAGCCAGCTCTCGGGTGGCATGAAGCAGCGCGTCGGCATCGCACGGGCCTTTGCCATCCAGCCGCGCATGCTGCTGCTGGACGAACCCTTCGGCGCGCTCGACGCGCTGACGCGCGGCAGCATCCAGGACGAGCTGCTGCGCATCTGCGCCGAGACGCGCCAGACCGTTTTCATGATCACGCACGACGTGGACGAAGCCATCCTGCTGGCCGACCGCATCCTCTTGATGAGCAATGGGCCCCGCGCCCGCGTCGCTGAGATCGTGCGCAACACCATGCCGCGCGAACGCACCCGCGCCACGCTGCACCACGACCCGCAGTACTACCCCATCCGCAACCACCTGGTCGATTTCCTGGTCGCCCGGTCCAAGGACCTCTCCCACGGTCGCGCGCCCAGCGTGCCGCCTGAAGTCTGCCCCGGGCTCAACGACCCCGGCGTCACCCCCACTCAACCTGCTGCACTCAACGAGGAGCCCACACCATGAGCCAACTGTCCCGTCTCGACGTCACCGAAAAGATCATCGCCACCAAGGTCGCCAAGGGCATCAAGTGGGCCGACGTGGCCGCCAAGGTCGGCCTCAGCAAGGAGTGGGTCACCGCCGCCTGCCTGGGCCAGATGACGCTCGACAAGAAGCAGGCTGACACCATCGCCAAGATCTTTGGCCTCAGCGCCGACGAGAAGAAGTGGCTGATGGTCGTGCCCTACAAAGGCAGCCTGCCCACCAGCGTCCCGACCGACCCGCTGATCTACCGCTTCTACGAGCTGGTCAGCGTCTACGGCACCACCTTCAAGGAACTGATCCACGAAGAGTTCGGCGACGGGATCATGAGCGCCATCGACTTCAAGATGGACCTCAAGCGCGAGCCCAACCAGGCCGGTGACCGCGTCAACATCGTGATGAGCGGCAAGTTCCTCCCCTATAAGACTTACTGAGCTGACCATGCTCACGCGCCCACCCCTCCCGCCGTTCACCGAGGAAACGGCACGCCTCAAAGTCCGCATGGCCGAGGACGCCTGGAACACGCGGGACCCGGACCGCGTGGTGGGCGTCTACACGGAGGACACGGTGTGGCGCAACCGCGCCGAGTTCCCCGTGGGGCGAGAGCAGGTGCGCGGCTTCCTGCAGCGCAAGTGGGCGCGCGAGCTGGACTACCGCCTCATCAAGGGCCTCTGGGCCTTTGACGGCGCGCGCATCGCGGTGCGCTTTGCCTACGAGTGGCATGACGACTCCGGCCACTGGTTCCGCAGCTACGGCAACGAGAACTGGGAGTTCACCGAAGCCGGCCTGATGCGCCGCCGCTTCGCCAGCATCAACGACCTCCCCATCGCCGAGGCCTCGCGGCTCTTTCACTGGCCGCTCGGGCGCCGGCCGGACGACCACCCGGGGCTGGACGAGTTGGGGCTGTGAGTCCGTCAGGCCGCAGGGCTTGACCTTGTAGCGGCACCAGGCTTTTCAATCGGGCTCCCGTGAAACAGGAGCCCTGCTTGAACGCCCTCACCCGCCCGACCCTGCTGCTCGACTTTGAGCACCCTGCGCTGCAGGCCCTGATCCGCACGCGCGGCTGGGCCGCATTGCTGCTGTTTGAGCGCATCGGCGCCGTCTACGCCTTCGTACGCGACGAGATCGCCTTTGGCTACAACGCGGCGGACGACCTGCCCGCCTCGGCCGTGCTGGCTGACGGCTACGGCCAGTGCAACACCAAGGGCACGCTGCTGATGGCCCTGCTGCGCGGCGTGGGCGTGCCCTGCCGATTCCACGGCTTCACCATCGACAAGGCGCTGCAGCGCGGCGCGATCACCGGTCTGGCCTATGTGCTGGCACCGCGCAGCATCATCCACAGCTGGGTGGAGGTCGAGTTCGAGGGCCGCTGGGTCAACCTCGAGGGCTTCATCCTCGACGCGCCCTACCTCACGGCGCTGCAACGCCGCTTCGCGGGCCACAGTGGCCCTTTTTGCGGCTTCGGTGCGGCCACGCCCAACCTGCAGGCGCCGGGCGTCGACTGGTGCGGGCAGGACACCTACATCCAGCGCGACGGCATCAACCACGACTTCGGGGTGTTCGACACGCCGGACGACTTCTATGCGCGGCACGGCACCAACCTCGCCGGCCCCAAGCGCTGGCTCTACCAGCACTTGGTGCGCCACCTGATGAACGGCAATGTGGCGCGGCTGCGCCGTGGCGATTGAGGGCACCCGCGCGATGCGCGCTGGCGGGCAAGCCACCGCCTGGATCACCGCTGTCGTCCCGCGACGCGCTGCCTACGTGCGCGAATAGTGCCGCTCTCGCAGCAGCTCCGCCACGCCCTTGCGGTTCTGCGCCAGGGCGACGAGGCTGAAGTGGATGTGCCCGCTGCCAGGGCTCAAGCGGCGGATGCTGTCGATCTGGCCGGCGATCTCGTCGGGCTGCCAGCTTTGTAGCGAAGCGTCGATGCGGCTGGTGAA
>CALMQC010000666.1 GCA_937871895.1 uncultured Roseateles sp.
CGCTGGGCCTTGTCCATCTTGCTGGCCTGCCTGGCCATGGTGGGCCCTTTCAGCACCGACACCTACCTGCCCGCTTTTGCCGGCATCACGCAGGCCCTGCACGCGACGCCGCTGCAGATGCAGCAGACGCTCTCGGCCTATTTGTTCGGCTTTGCGGTGATGAACCTCTTCCACGGGGCGCTTTCCGATTGCTTTGGCCGGCGGCCGGTGGTGCTGGTGGGCTTGAGCGCCTTCACGCTGGCCAGCCTCGGCTGTGCGCTGGCTGGCAGCGTCGAGAGCTTGATCTTCTGGCGCGCGGTGCAGGGCATGTCGGCCGGCGCCGGCATCGTGGTGTCGCGCGCCATCATCCGCGACATGTACCCGCCGGCCGATGCGCAGCGTGCCATGTCACAGGTGACGTTGTTCTTCGGCGTGGCGCCGGCCGTGGCGCCGATGATCGGTGGCCTGCTCTTCGTGCATGCCGATTGGCATTCGATCTTCTGGTTCCTGGCCGCACTGGGCCTGGCCCTGCTACTGGCCAATGCGCGCTGGCTGCCCGAGACCCTGCATGCCCAGCACAAGCACCCCTTCCATGTGGGCGCGCTGCTGCGCGAGTACGCGCGCCTGGTGTCGAGCCCGCGCTTCGTGCTGCTGGTGCTGGCCAGTGGCATCCCCTTCAACGGCATGTTCCTCTACGTGCTGGCCACGCCGGTGTTCCTGGGCGAGCACCTGCAGTTCGCGCCGACGCAGTTCTTCTGGTTCTTCTGCTGCACCATCGGCGGCATCATGGCCGGCGCGGCCGTGAGTGGGCGCCTGGCCGGCAAGGTCACGCCGGCGGCGCAGATCAAGCTCGGTTTCCAGGTCATGGTCGTGATATCGATGCTCAACATCGGCCTCAACCTCTGGGCGCCGCTGAGTGCTTGGTGGGCGCTGCCAGTGCTGGGGCTGTTTGCCTTCGGCTGGGCCATCATGGTCCCGGTGGTCACGCTGCTGGTGTTGGACCAGGTGCCCGAGCGGCGCGGCATGGCCTCATCGCTGCAGGCCTGCGTGGGCAGTGCAGCCAATGGCCTGGTGGCCGGCGCGCTGGTGCCGCTCGTGATGCATTCCACGCACGCGCTGGCCTTCACCTCGGCGGGCCTGATGTGCGTGGGCCTGGTGGCCTGGCTGATCGTGCACAAAAGGCTCAAGACCTAGGCGCTTCGGTCGAAGAACAGGCGTTGCCGGTGCCTCGTGCTGGTGGAGACTGCTGCCCGTGTTCGCTCGCCCCTTGCTTGCCAGCCTGATCGCGCTTGCCCTGCTGCCCGCGCCCGCCCAAGCCCAGGATGCTGCGGACATGGCCGAGCTGCTGCGTCAGCGCCTGGCCGAACGGCTGAAGGACAAGCCCGACGCCAAACCCGAGGCCAAGGCCGACACCAAAGCGGCCGCGCCCAAGGCGGCCCCCAAGAAGAAGCCCGAGGGCGCCGCCCACGGCACCGCACACTGGGGCTACACCGGCGAGGGCGCGCCCGAGCGCTGGGCCGAGCTGAGCCCCGAGTTCCGCACCTGCGCCACCGGCACGCGCCAGAGCCCCACCGCCCCCCGCGAGGGCATCCGCGTCGATCTGGAAAAGATCGACTTCGCCTACCGCCCCAGCCGCTTCTCGGTGCTGGACAACGGCCACACCATCCAGGTCAACGTGGCGCCGGGCAATACGCTTGGCGTGATGGGCCGGCGCTTCGAGCTGCAGCAATTTCACTTCCACAAGCCGAGCGAAGAGCGCATCAACGGCAAGCTCTTTGACATGGTGGCCCACCTCGTCCACCGCGACGCCGAAGGCAAGCTCGCCGTGGTGGCCGTGCTGCTGGAGCGCGGCAGCGCCCAGCCCCTGGTGCAGACCATCTGGAACAACCTGCCGCTGGAGAAGGGCGAAGACCTGCCGGCCCCCGGCAACATCGACCTGAACCAGCTGCTGCCCGAGGACCGCGCCTACTTCACCTACATGGGCTCGCTGACCACGCCGCCGTGCAGCGAGGGTGTGCTGTGGATGGTGATGCGCCAGCCGGTGCAGATCTCCAATGACCAGCTCAACATCTTCGGCCGGCTCTACCCGATGAATGCGCGGCCGCTGCAGGCCGGCTCGGGACGCCTGATCAAGGAGTCGCTCGGCCCCTGACCTCGTGCTGGCCCGACAGCCAGGCATGCAGGGTCAGAAAGAGCTGCTCGGCCGACACCGGCTTGCCGATGTGGTCGTCCATGCCGGCGTCGATGCAGCGCTGGCGTTCCTCATCGAAGGCATTGGCCGTCATCGCAATGATGGGCACGCTGACGCCTTTGCCCGGCAGTGCCCGGATGGCGCGCGTTGCGTCCAGGCCGTCCATCACCGGCATCTGCACGTCCATCAGCACCAGCGCGTAGTCGCCGTGCTCGAACATCTCGACCGCCTCGCGCCCGTCGCTCGCCACATCGGCCGAGAGGCCGGCATTGGCCAGCATGGCCAGGGCCACCTCCTGGTTCACGAGGTTGTCCTCGGCCACCAGGATGCGTGACTGCGCCCAGGGCGCCAACAGCGCGCGCGCGCTTTGCAGGTCATGCGAGACAGGCACCGGCTCCAGTGATTCAGGCTGAGGCGTGGCCCGGTCCAGGCGCAGCCGCAGCCAGAACTGGCTGCCTTGGCCCGGGCTGCTGCGCAGGCCCACGCTGCCATGCATCAGCTCGGCCAGGCGGCGGCAGATGGCCAGCCCGAGGCCGGTGCCGCCGTAGCGACGCGTGGTGGAGCTGTCGGCTTGTTCAAAGTCGCGGAACAGGCGCAGCTGGGCTTCGCTGTCGATGCCGATGCCGCTGTCCTCCACCTCGATCAGCAGGCCCACGCGCTCTTCGGTGCTGTGGTCGGCGTCCTGGCGCGCTGACAGGCGCACAAAGCCGCAGTCGGTGAACTTGACGGCATTGCCGGCAAAGTTGAGCAGGATTTCGGTGATGCGTTGTGGGTCGCCGAGCAGCGGCGTGTCGTGCAGGTCGGGCGCGATGTCGACCTCGACGCGCAAGCCCTTGGACGCCGCACTCTGCGCCACCATGCTGGCCACGTTGTCCAGCACCGATTCGAGCCGGAACTCGCGGCGCTCCAGCTGCACCTTGCCGGCCTCGATCTTGGAGAAGTCCAGCACGTTGTTGATGATGGCGAGCAGGTGCTCGGCCGCCTCGGCCACGCGGGCCAGGCGCTCGCGCTGCTCGGGCTCGTTGGCGTCGCCCTGGGCCAGATAGGTCAGGCCGATGATGGCGTTCATCGGCGTGCGGATCTCGTGGCTCATGTTCGCCAGGAAGGCGCTCTTGGCCAGGCTCGCGGCCTGAGCGGCGCTGGTGGCCTCGGCCAGCGCTGCAGTGCGGGCCTGGACGAGTTCTTCGAGGTGGTGGCGGTAGCGCTCCAGCTCCAGCGCATCGCGCCGCTGACGCGAGATGTCCGTCAGGAAGCCATGCCACAGCACGCTGCCATCCAGCTGCTTCTGGGCGATGGCATTGGCGTACATCCAGCGCTCGCTGCCGTCGCCGTGCTGGGTGCGGAACTCCTGCTGCCAGGGCCCCAGGCTGCGGGCCGAGACCTCCAGCGCGGCGCGCACGGTGGCGCGGTCGGCGGCATCGATGCGGGCGAACCACGGGTCGGCGGAGTCGGTCAGCTCGGCGCTGCCGAGCAGGAAGTACTCGCGGATGGCCTCGCTCACGTAGTCGAAGCGGTAGCCGCCCTGGGGCAGGCGGCGTAGTTGGAAGACAACGCCAGGCACGGTCTCGGCCATGCCGCGCAGGCGCTCGATCAGCGCATGCTGTGCGCTGAACTGCGTTTGCAGCGCGCCGCGCATGTGCTCCAGGTGACCACCCAGGCGGCCAATCTCGTCATCGCGCGGCAGGCTCACGGGAGTGGTGAAGTTGCCGCCCGCCAGGCCCTGGGCAAAGTCCTCCAGCTCGCGCAGCGGGCGGAACACGCGCGAGCGCAGCAGCCACAGCACCAGCAGCAGCGAGGCCAGCAACTGGCCGCTCACCGTCATGCCGTAGAGCCAGCGCTGGCGTGTCACGGCCTCGCGGTTCAGGTGGTCGTCCAGTTCAACCTCGACCTGGCCGATCAACGCGTCACCGCGCAGCACGTCGCGCCGGCCGGTCAGGCTCTGGCCGCGCCGGCGCTCGGGGTATTGGCGCTCCAGGAAGGGCTGGGACGAGGCCGCATCACGGATGCTGACGCGCACCACCTCGGGCGACTTGACGATGGCGGCCACCACCTCGCGGGCGGCCACGGTGTCGAGGTTCCAGAGCAGCTCGGGCATGCTGCTGGCCAGCACGTCGAGGCGCGATTCCAGCTCGCGCTGCAGCGCCGCCTCGGCCTGTTGCTGGTCGCGCAGGCCCATCCACAGCCCCCCCACCAGCAAGGCCGGCACGAGCAGGCCCGCCACGGCACCAAAGGCGAGCGCGACGGAGAGGGAGGCGGAGGTTTTGCGGGTCAAGATGGTGCGGCGATTGTCAGCGCATGCTGCCACAGACTCCTGGGCGCAGACTCCCTCGGTGCGCCCGGCGCGGCGGGGGGGCTGCTGGAGCAGGAATTGTTCGCCTGGGCCTGTCGGTGCGTGACATCTCGTGTGTGCGCCAGGGTCTTTGTGCGTGACTTCCGAACGCCGGGCGCTGATCAGTAGGTCCGCCCGCCCCGGAACTGCGCGTGCTGGCGCCGGGTCAGCTGCGTTTGCTTGCCCATCGCGGCAAAGCTCACGCTGGCATGCGCGTGCATGATGGCCAGGCCCAGCGCATCGGCTGCATCCTTGCCCGGCAGCCCCGGTAGGTCGAGCAGTCGCTGCACCATGGCCTGGATCTGCTCCTTCTTGGCGTGGCCGTGGCCGACGATGGCCTTCTTCATCTGCAGCGCCGTGTACTCGGAGACCGGCAAGTCGCAGGACACCAGCCCCGTCAGCGCAGCGCCGCGCGCTTGGCCCAGCAGCAAGGTGGACTGTGGGTTGACGTTGACGAAGACGATCTCCACGGCGGCGCATTGCGGCTGGTAGCGCGCCACCACCTCGCGGATGCCGTCGTACAGGATCTTGATGCGCGCCGGCAGCTCACCGGCCGCGACCTTGTTGGTCTTGATGGTGCCGCTGGCCACGTAGGC
>CALMQC010000667.1 GCA_937871895.1 uncultured Roseateles sp.
AGGTGCTCAAGGAACTGCTGGAGCAGCAGCGCCGGCCGCTGACGTTCCCGGAGCCACCGCCGGTGCCGTGGAAGCGGGAGGGGTAGCGAAGGCCGCCCCGGAACTGGTCAAGGTGATGACGGTGTTCGGCCAGAACACCTACGTTCGCCGTAGCGACCTTGAGGGCGACGAGAACCGCCTGGTGCGCATGTTCACAGCCGACGGCCGGAACAACGGCCGCATCGCGCGCGGGAACCTCGACCAGACCGGCGACAAGCGCAAGGCCGCGGCCGGCGAGATGGCCGAGAACCCGATGTTCAACGTCATCACGCGCAAGGGCGGGCTGGCGTTCACCACCGAATCGGCGGCGCAGCGAGAACTCAACGCCCGCGGGCTTGGGGCCACGCACGAGGTGGCTCCAGCCTCGACCGTCAGTGAAGGCGCTGAAGGCTTCGTGGTGCGCAAGAAGGCCGCGCCCGCACCGAATGCAGCAGCCCCGGCAGCAGGCCAACCCACCGAAGCGGACGGTGGGAAGGCCCCGGCTCCTCGGAGTGCCGGGCTGGAGGCTGCTGCGCCATCCAGCGAGAGCGACCAAGACCGCTCCAACCGCGAGTGGCGCGAGAACTATCAGGCTGTGGTGAGCGCCGATGACCTGAGCGTCATCAGCGAGGGCAAGATTCGGCAGGCCATCAACTATGCGGCCAAGCAGGCATCGAACCTGGGGCCGAAGGCATGGGCTGGCGACGAGGAAGACAAGAAGCTCATCACGGCGTTCCAGCGCGAGGAGGAACTGATGAAGTTCCACCTCAAGACGCGCGAACAACAGACCAAGGATGCAGCAGCCCCGGCAGCAGGCCAACCCGCCGTAGCGGACGGCGAGAAGGCTCCGGTTTCACGAGTGGCCGGGCCGGAGGCTGCTGCGCCCGCTGTGGACCCACAAGCCAAGGTGTGGGACGGCGCGACGGCCAAGAACCGCCAGTTCTACGCCGAGAAGGGCGGCATGACGCTGCCGCCTGGCAAGCGTCGCGCGCTGGTCGAAAAGGCATGGGTCGACCTGACGCCCGAGGAACGCAATGCTGCCGCAGCCGGGATGCTGCAGGACGGCGCCGTGGCAACCCACAAGGACCCCGGCGAACCTGCCGAGCCCGTCACCCCTACGGTGGTGGCCGAGGCGATCACAAAAGCGGCCGACAAGCGCGACGAGCCAGTGGGCGACATCCGCGCCGAGGCGTTGCGCCTGATAGACCAGGCCATCGCCAATGCGCCCGACGACCGCATCCAGACCAGCACCAGCGAGCCCCGCACCAACCGCGGCAAGACCGAGTTCACGGCGTTCAAGGGCAAGCTCGGCACCGACGACTACATCAGCGTCGAAGTGCGCGAAGGCAGCGACGGCAACTGGCTGATGTACGCCAGCGAAGGCGCGCGGCAGGTCAAGGTGCATGAGTTCCAGGGCGGCACCACGGCCAATGCCCGGCGCGCGGCCGAGACGATCATGCTTGGCGCGGCCAAGGAAGGCACCAAGACTGTCATCCAGCCGGCCGAGAAGGTGACCATCAAGGTGCCCGGCGACGGCCAATTCACGGTGGCCAACAACGCCGATCGCCTGCGCGAGTTTCGCAAGCTGGTCGAGCGCAGCCCCGGCTTCGCCAAGAGCGCCAAGGCCAAGCCGCGCATTGAGAAAGCCGTCACCAGCGGCGACCTGAGCCCCAACGCGCTGGCGCGCGAAATGCTGGACGACGGCGAGCCGTTGAACGCGCTGGAGGTGCTGGACGCGGCCGGCAAGCCGATGGGCTTCGGCAGCACGGCCGATGGCGAGCGCCCCATTCCGTACACCGACGTGCGCGACGAGACGATCGACGGCGATGCCGGGTTCTTCTCGGGGCACTCGTGGAGCGCCAAGAAGGGCGCTTCGACTTGGGCCGTGATCGACAAGACCTCGGGCCTGGCCGCCGGCACCGGCACCACGCGCGAGGCCGCCATCACGGTAGCCAAGAGCAACCTCAAGAAGCTTGGCGACAAGCTGGTGGCCGCCCGGCAGAACCCCAAGGCCAAGGGGCAGGCGCAGTTGCGCGCGGAGTTCCAGGCCAGCGCCGAGAGCGTGCAGCAGGCGACTTTCGACGCGCAGGACCGCATTCAGGCGCAGCAGGCCGAGTTCAACCGCAAGGAGCGCGAGCGCGCGGCGGTCTACAGGGCCATCCTGGGCGATGACGCCGTACTGCCCACCCGGCCCGGCACGGGCGTTGCGGAGTGGACGCAGGACAAGGTGCGAGAGTTCCTCAACGCGGCCGAGAAAGCCGGCAAGGTCAACGATGCGCTGAAGCTGCTGGACGATGTGCTGCCCGACACGCAGCACTGGAAAGCCGTGGTGGCCGACTGGCAGAAGGGCGCCAACAAGGCGGAACTCGATGTCGGTTACAACACGGTCAAAACCGGCAAGCCGCCGCACACGATGACCTGGGACGAGATCGTGCCCAGCATCGACGCGCAGGTGTACGTGGTGCGCAATGCCCGCGGCGAGCGCAACTACCGGCAGTGGCAAGAAGCCCACTTCAAGGCCGTGAAGGAGGCGCAAGCTCGCGGATGGGCTATCCCCGACAAGGTGCTGTACGACTACTCGCGCCTGATCCGCGACGACCTGAACGCTGACGACGGCGACCTTGCCTCGGACGCAATGGTGGCGACGTACCAGCGCACCAAGGACTACGCGCAGGCGGTGCAAGCGTACCGCGACTGGGCGCCGGGCACCGCACTCAAGGGCTTCAAGATCCGCCGAGCGTTCACCGGCTTCATCCTGCAAGACGGCGACATCACGTTCCTGGCAGAAAAGACGAAGACCTGGGATGGCAAGGAGCGCTACGAGATTCGGCTGAAGAACAGCACGAACAAGAGCGGCCCGAACCTCACCGAGCAGCAGGCGATCGACTGGGCGGCCAACCTGCGCGACGAGATGCGCAAGGCCGAAGCAGCCAAGCCCGCGCCGGCACCCGCCCGCAAAGTTGCCAAGCCCAACAAAGCCACGGCCAAGGCCGAGGAGCGCATGGCCAAGCTGCGCGACTACTTCACCCCTGGCAACGTGGTGGAGGCATACGGCGGCCATTTCGACGAGGTGCTGTCGTTCACCGAGAAGCCTGACGGCGGGTTCAGCGTCAAGGTCCACCACGTCACCAAGAGCCAGGGCAGCGGCCAATGGGTGCGCGTGGGCAAGCCGCAGGATGCGCGGCAGCACTCCACCATGCCCGATGCGCGCGAGTTCGCCAAGGGGCCGGTGGCGCGGCTGACGCACGTTCCCGGCGAGTTGGTGAGCTACACCGAAGGTCGGGCCGATGGCAAGCCGTTCCCAAACGCGGCTGATCGCGGGGTGAAGCCTGCTTCAGCGACCGTCACCGAAAGCGCATCGACCAGCGCAGCACAGAAGGACGAGCCAGCCAAGCAGCCGCCCGTTGAGGCCAAGGTCGAGAACTTCGGCGAAGCGCTGCCGCCAGCGCGTCGCAACATGGTTGCCAAGTTGACCGAGGACTTGGCCGACGACGACATCGCCAAACGCCCGTTCAGCGAGATTTGGCCGCTGGCCGAGAACGAGGCCATCGAGGACACGTTTGCGGCCGCGGTGGCGCACGCAGCACGCGCCGAGGTGCCGTCCAAGCCGCGACAGCCCTACAAGCTGTGGCAGTGGGTGGAGAAAGTGAAGACGCTGCGCGGCCTGGCCGGGCGCATCGTCAGCGGCGAAGTGACGCGCGACCGCATGGACGGCCTCATCAACACGCAGTTCCGCAGTCTGCGCAACTGGTGGAGCAAGGTGCAGTTGCTGGAACAACTGCCGCGCGACCTGTGGAGCCGCGTGCAATCGGTGGAAGAAAGCCCCGATGCCGTGACCTACAAGGACGGTCAGCAAGTGCCGGCGCCTTACATCAACGTCCGCATCGACGACCGCTCTCACTGGCTGCGCGGGGACGCTGGCGTCGAAGGCAAGGCCAAGGGCACGCTCGCCGGCAACAAGGCCGCCATCATGGCGCTGCTGGCGAGGGAAGCGCCCCAGGAGCGAATGAAGTTTGAGATCCGCCAGAACACCGTCACGGGGCAGGTCTTCATCAACAAGGAAGGCGACCCCGAGCGGCGCCATCTGATGGAGTTCAAGACCGCCTCGGAAGCGCGCGAGGCCATCGCGGACCAGTACGACGCGCTGGTGGGCGCCTGGGAGGGCATCAAGGCCCGCGACAACATCACCGAGCGCGACCTGCGCAGCGCGGAAAACCGCCCGCGCGCCGGCAAGGATCACCGCGGTGGCAAGGACATCTCGCCCGAGGAGTTCCAGCAGCAGTTCGGGTTCCGCGGAGGCGAGTTCGGCAAGTGGGTGCAGCAGGGCAAGGGCGACAAGGAACGCCAGGCGCTGCTCAACAGCACCTACGACGCGCTGATGGACTTGGCCGACCTGCTGCACTTGCCGCCGCGCGCCATGTCGCTGAACGGCACGCTGGGCATCGCGTTCGGGTCGCGCGGCAGCGGGTGGGCATCGGCCCACTTCGAGCCCAGCAACCTCGTCATCAACCTCACCAAGACGCGCGGGGCTGGCACGCTGGCGCACGAGTGGTTCCACGCGCTGGACAACTACTTCTCGCGCTTGCGCCGCGGCGGCGAAGAGGCCTCCTTCACGGGCGACCAGCGCAAGTACCGCGACGAGAACTACATCACCCACCGGCCCGAGGCGCTGATGATCCGCAAGGACCGCAGCCGCTACTGGCCGCCGATGACGCAGGGCAAGCTGGAGGCGATGCGCAAGGCGCACCCCACGGCCGTGCAGTACGAGGAGGACAAGTGGGAGCGTGATCCTTCTGCGCCCACCGGAGCGCGGCCCGAGGTGGAGGCGCGATTTGCGGCGCTGGTGAGCGCGCTGGACGAGTCGCCCATGGCCAAGCGGGCGCGCATGCTGGACGGCATCAAGAGCGGGGACGGCTACTGGAGCCGCACTCTTGAACTGGCCGCCCGAGCCTTCGAGAGCTACGTGATCGCCCGCATGCACCAGCAGGGCTACCACAACGACTTCCTGGTCAACGTCAAGAAGCTGGAGGAGACGGGCAAGGCGCCCGAGCGCTACCCGTACCTCACGGCCACCGAAGTACAGCCCATCGCGGATGCCTTCGACAGTTTGTTCAGCGAGTTCAAGACGCGCGAGGACGACGCCGGCAACGTGGCGCTGTTCAGCCGCACCATGGGCAAGCCATCCCCCGCCCGCGAAGCCATCGCGGCCATGGATGAACTGTTTGCCCTGCCCAAGCCTACCGGCCGCGACGTGAGCAGCATCGCCTTTGAGGTGGACCCGACCATTCTGGTGCAGCGCGTGCAGCCCGGTCCCGGCCAGCGCGCCGCGTGGCGGGTGACACTGCCGGATGGCGGCGGCTACGCCACCATCGGCGTGCGCGAAGCCAGCCCTCTGGTGCAGCGGCTGTACGGCTACAAGACCAACGACCAGAACGAGATCACCGAGCCGCTGTTTGTGCGGCCCGGCCTGGACGAGGAAACGCAGGCCGAAGACGAGATGGGCGAGGTGGTGCTGGATGCGTCCAAGGTGAACAAGGGCGGCGGCGGCGACAAGGTGTACCTCATCGCTGGCGCGCTGGCTCACAACACAGGCCGCGTGTTCATCGGCGACCCGGCCGGCATCAGCGATGCCGCCATGCGCCGACGCGCCGAGCAGATGCTGTCGCTGGCGCTGAAGTACGGCACGACCGACTTCCTGGCGCCGCACCCCGACCAGATGCGCGGCAACGCCAGCCTGGGCCTGCCGCCGCTGGCATGGAAGGCCGGTGACGACGAGGGCAACGTCGCAAGTCTTGTTGCCTACAACTTGGCGGCGGTGGAGAATGCCTCTCCCGAGTCCAAAGTCATTGAGTTCGACCTTGACACAGGCCAATTCCGCAACACCGAGTCTGGACGACCCGTTGGACGGGCTTTTCTTGAATCCCGGACAGGCGTTCGACGCGGAGAAGGAAGCCGCGGCCTTGCAGCGGCGGAAGCTGGCGGCCGAACGGTTGCGCGAGCGGCTGTCCTGCGTGCCGTTCTACGCCGCGCGAGCGGCGAAGGCCAAGGCCGAGACGGGCTGCGACCTGGGGTACTGGAGCAGCTTGCTCGGTCGAGTGGACTGATCCCCCCTGGGACGTTCTACAGCCGCGGCGCCGCTGGCAGCCTGCCGCTGGCTGCTGCCCAGCAGATGGCGGCCGAGTTCAAGGCTCAGGGCGCCGTCAGCCTGGAGGTGGTGCAGTCGGTGGCCGACCTGCCGGCCAGATACCGCAATGCCGTGCTGGCCCAGGCGCCGGACGGCCGGGTGCGCGGCGCCTACT
>CALMQC010000668.1 GCA_937871895.1 uncultured Roseateles sp.
ACGCCAGCCAGCAGGAGGAAGCCCGCAGCCTGGCCGAGATCGCGCGCCTGCAGGAGGCTACCCGCGAGGCCAATGCCGCGCTGGCCCACCAAGGCGCCGAGGCCCGCCGCGACTGGCAGGCCGAACTGCTGGAGGCCGAGCGCCAGGGCGACCAACTCGCCGCCCGCGCCACCGCGCTGGAACTGCAGATCCAGCAAGCCCGCCTCGTGGCGCCGGTAGACGGCGTGGTGGTGGCGCTGGCCGTGCACACCGTGGGCGGTGTGGTGCAAGCCGGCCAGACCCTGTTGGAGCTGGTGCCGAGCAACGACGAGCTGGTGGTGGAGAGCCGCTTCGCGCTGCAAGCCGGCGAGAAGCTGCACGCCGGCCAGCCGGCCGACCTGGTCTTCACCAGCCTCGACCGCACCCGCACCCCGCTGCTGCATGGCCAGGTCTTGACCGTGAGCGCCGACAAGCTGGACGACACCCGCAATGGCGCCAGCTACCTGCGCGTGCGTGTGGCCCTGCCGCCGGCCGAGCGTGCACGCCTGGAGGGCGTGGAGCTGCGCGCCGGCCTGCCGGTGGATGTGATGGTGAAGCTCGGCGAGCGCTCGCTGCTCGCCTGGTGGCTCAAGCCTTTGAGCGACCGCCTGGGCCGCACGTTCAGCGAAGCCTGAACTTACTGCGCCGACGGCAGGTTCAGCCAGCGCTGCAGATGCTTGCGCAGCGAGGCAAAGTCGAGCGGCTTGGTCAGGTGCTCGTCCATGCCGGCCTCCAGGCTGGCGCAGACGTCGGCGTCCAGCGCGTGGGCGGTGAGCGCCAAGATGGGGAAGGCCGCCAATTGCCCCTCGCGCTGCAGATTGCGCAGCCGGCGGGCGCACTCCAGGCCGTCCATGCCGGGCATCTGGATGTCCATCAACACCAGGTCGGGCACCTGGCGCGTGCAGGCATCAAGGGCCTCCTGGCCGTCAGCGGCCAGCACGGCCACCACGCCCATCATGGTCAGGAATTCGAGCGCGACCACTTGATTGACCGGGTTGTCCTCCACCAGGAGGACACGGGGCCGTGAGCCCTCGTCCAGCGACAACCGCACCTCGGCAGCGACGAACCCACTTCGCCCTGCCTCTCCCCCTTGCGATGCACTCAAACCAGCCCCCCTGGGTGCACTGATCTGGGCAAGCGCTGTTTTAAGCACTACGTCCATTCGGATCTCACTGCCTCTGCACTACTGGCGACCTTTTCTAGGACCGCCTTGATGAATCCAACGATTGTTGCGCCCCGGCCGGCCGGGCGCAACTGCCCACCCCTAGTTCGCCCCGCCCGGGTCGCTTGCCCCTGCTGACAAATCAGAGCCCCCCGGCTTCCTAGAATGTCCGGCCCCCACCCGGAAGTACCCATGTCAGACGGCCTGATCCGCATCCGAGGCGCCCGCCAGCACAACCTCAAGAACCTGGATATCGACCTGCACACCGCCGAATTGACGGTGGTGACGGGGCCCAGCGGGTCAGGGAAATCGAGCCTGGTGTTCGACACGCTCTATGCTGAGGGTCAGCGCCGCTACGTGGAAACGTTTTCGGCGTACGCGCGCCAGTTCCTGGACCGCATGGACCGCCCGGCCGTGGACAAGGTGGACGGCGTGCCGCCGGCCATCGCCATCGACCAGACCAACCCGGTGCGCACCAGCCGCTCCACGGTCGGGACGATGACCGAGCTGAACGACCACCTCAAGCTCCTCTTCGCCCGCGCCGGACAGCTTTTTGACAGACAGACCGCCCTCCCCGTCCGCCACGACACGCCGGCCACGATTTTCGAAGACCTGCAGGCCCGCTGCCTGGAAACCAACCCACGCCTGGCGCTGACCTTCCCGGTCGAGCTGCCGGCCGGCACCTCAGCCGCGCAGGTGGAGCAATGGCTGTCAGCCAGCGGCTTCACGCGCGTGCAGGCCGAGCGCGAGGTCGATGGCAAGAAGCTGCTCGACGTGGTGGCCGACCGCTTCCGCCTGCAAGGCGCCGACACGCAGCGCGTGATGGAAGCCATCGAGACCGCGCTCAAGCGCGGCAGCGGGCGGCTCACCGTCTATGCCGGCGATGAGGGTGAGCAGTTGTGGCGCTACTCGACCGGCCTGCACTGCCCGGAAAGCGACCTGCGCTACGCCGACCCGCAGCCCGCCCTCTTCTCCTTCAACTCCGCCTTTGGCGCCTGCGAGAGCTGCCGCGGCTTTGGCCGCGTGATCGGGGTGGACCTCGGCCTCGTCATCCCCGACGACAAGAAGACCCTGCGCAACGGCGCCATCAAGCCCATGCAGACCCCGGCGTGGAAGGACTGCCAGGACGACCTGCTCAAGTACGCGGGTGAGGCCGGCATCCCGCGCGACACGCCCTGGAAGGACCTCTCTGCCGAGCACCGCAAGTGGGTCATCGACGGCACGCCCAACTGGAGCGGCAACTGGAACAAGCAGTGGTACGGGGTCAAGCGCTTCTTCGACTACCTGGAGAGCAAGGCCTACAAGATGCACATCCGGGTGCTGCTGTCCAAGTACCGCAGCTACACCGAATGCCCCACCTGTGCCGGGGCGCGCCTGAAGACCGAAAGTTTGTTGTGGCGTATCGGGACAAAAACGCAGGCGGATGCGGTGTTGGCGCCTTCCAGGCGCTTCATGCCGCAAGGGGTTCAGTGGACACGTGAACAGCTGGAGTCGCTTCCTGGGCTGTGCTTGCATGACCTCATGCTGATGCCACTCGATAAGTTGCGGCGCTTGTTTGATGCGCTGGGTTCTGGGGTGGCG
>CALMQC010000669.1 GCA_937871895.1 uncultured Roseateles sp.
GGCTGCTCGAGCCGGGCGACATGCTCTACCTGCCGCCGGGCTGGGCGCACGACGGCATCGCCGAAGGCGAGTGCATGACCTGCTCGATGGGCTTCCGCTCGGCCGGCGCCGATGAGCTGGCGCGCGAGCTGCTGCAGGAGCCTGAATGCCAGCGAGTGCTGGTGGTCGGAGCGGGCATCTCCGGTATCACCGCTGCCGTGGCGCTGGCCGCTGCCAAGCGGGAGGTTCTGGTCCTCGAGGTGAACGACGCCCCGCTCAGCTTGCAGAGCGCCTGTGACTGGCGCTATGTCGGCCCTTTCATGTACGAGTGGCCGAGCAGCTTCTTCGACGACCAGACTTATCCGCCGCTCGGTGCGGCCTGGCCTGCAGCACCCGGGAGCACGCCTCGATGGCCCAGCACGCCGGCGGGTCCACTCAACCCACTGCCGGCCGCTGCGCTCGCCGCAGAGATTGGTGCGTGGTTGCAGTTTCAGTTCCCTGCCCCTGGCATCCTCTGTCGCGTGAACCGCGCGCAGGTTGAGGCTGATGTGAAGGCCTTCGTCGCCTACTGGGAGGCACGGCACCTCAACCCCGCCACGCCGCTCGGGCGGCCCAAGGTGCACGTCCCTGCACTGGGCGGCATGGTCTGGCATGGCGCGCTGCCCGCAGACGATGACTTCGAAGTTGACTACATCGTGCTGGCTGCTGGCATGGGGCAAGAGAACACCACCCTGAACGACAGCGCGGGCAAGCCGTCCGTCGTCGGCCCGCGCTTTTGGCTGGACCGTGACCAACTGCGCGCGGCCGCCACCGCCAACCAGCAGGTGGCCGTGATCGGCGGGGGCGACGGCGCACTGCAAGACGTTCTGCGCGCGCTGACCCACTTTGAGCACCCGCTGCAGATGTGGCACTTCCTACGCGGGGGACCGGGCTTCGTCGCGACGAAGGACTACCCCGCCTGGCAGGCCGACAAGACGCGCCAGGCGCTGGACGATGTCATGCCGGAACTTTCCGCGGCCGAGCAGCAGCACCGCCTGGTGTCGATGTGGCACCCGACGGAGGACGGCGCACGGGCCGCAGTGGTGGATGAGGTGTGCGAGGCGCTCGCCGGGCGGCTTGCCCGCCAGCCCGACGTGGAGGCCGGCGTCCTCGCCTGCGTACGCACGGGGACCGGCAGCGTGACCCATCTGGTGCGCGAGGGTCACTTCGGCAAGGCCTACCTACTGAACCGCTTCCTCGTGCACCTGGTTCACGCCTGCCAGGGCCCCAACGTCACTCACCTGGGGCGCATGCCTTACCAGCTGCTGCGGCACTGCGAGACGAAGTGGGCCGAACGCAGCCGCTGGCGCTCTACCGTCGAGCTTTGCTACCAAGTGGAGCGACAACCTGTCTGTACGGGTGACTTCGATCAGCTCGCCGTGCGCTTTGGTGTCTCCGGCACACCCGCGCGCCAGATGGTCACCCTCAGCCAAGATGCCAAAGCCCTGCGCACCAGCCTCAGCGGGTTGCAATTGCCCTTCGTGGTCCCAGACTAGGGCGACGCCAAAGCCTCGCGCAGCCGCAACTCCAGCGCTTGCGCCAAGGCGCGTCGCTCCTGGCCAGCGGATGCTTCCGCCGGCAGCACCGAGGCCACCACCCCCAGCCCCCGCGCCGTCACCACCCTCCACAAGCTCTGCGCCAGCGTCGTGTCGCCCACAAACTGAGCTGCTGTCGAGAACCGCTGCCCCGGCTCATGCCAGCGCAGCAGCACCGGTAGCACCGGCGCCTCGACGCTCACCGCTGCCTGCAGCAGGTTCGCGTGGAAGGGCAGCAGCTCGGGGCCGCGGCCGGTCGTGCCCTCGGGGAAGACGGCGACGGCATCGCCGGCCTTGAGGGCAGCGGCGGTTTGATGGACGACACGCATCGCATCGCGCTTGCTAGTGCGCTCGATGAAGAGCGTGCCGGCGCCATCGACCAGCAGGCCGACGACGGGCCAGTGCTTGACGTCGGCCTTGGAGACAAAGCGCACCTGCGGCAGCACCGCATGGATGGCGGCAATGTCGAGCCAGGACACGTGATTGGCGACGACGAGGTGGCCGGCGAGGCTCACGGGCACCTCGCCTTGCACCTGCAGCTCCACGCCAAAGATCTCCAGCAACCGACGCGACCAGGCCTGGATGTGGCCGTGCCGCTCGGTGGGGCTGCAGCGCTTGAAGCGCCGCGCCACGATCCAGAGGCCACCAGCGATGTGCGGCAGCAGGCGCGCGAGGCGCCAAACACCAACAAGGGCCCGCATCGCTGCGACGCTCAAGCGGCTTCGAACGCCACCTGACCGGCCACCAGCGTGCAACGCACGCGAGCCGGCAGCTCCACGCCGCTGATCGAGAAGTCGAAGGGCGTGTGCTTGCTCTGGCTCTTCAGCTCGGCAGGCGTCACAGGCCAGGGCGCGGCGGGGTCGAAGACGCAGACGTCGGCCACGCCGCCAGCCACCAGGCGACCAGCGCTTTCGCCCAGCGAGCCGAGCGCAGGCCCGAGCACGCGCACCGGCGCGGCCGTGACGACCGCAAGCGACTGCGCGAGCGTGAGGCCGGAGTCCTGCCCCCAGCGCAGCGCGAGGCCGAGCAGCAGCTCCAGCCCCGTGGCGCCGGGCGTGGCCTCGGCGAAGGGCAATGTCTTCTCGTCGGCGGTGACGGGCATGTGGTCGCTGACGAGGGCGTCGATGGTGCGGTCCGCGAGACCGGCTTGCAGCGCGTCTCGATCGGTGGGCTGGCGCAGCGGGGGCGTGACGCGGAAGGCCGAGTTGAAGTAGCCGATGTCGCGGTCGCTCAGCATCAGGGAGTTGATGGACACGTCGGCCGTGATCGGCAGGCCCTCCGCCTTGGCGGCGCGCACCAGCGCCACGCCCTTGCTGCTGGAGAGACGGCACAGATGCAGGCGGGCGCCGGTGGCCCGCACCAGCTCGAAGGCCGTGTGCAGCGCCAGGGTCTCGGCCATCGCCGGCACACCGGAGAGGCCCAGCCGCGTCGCCACCGAGCCACTGGCCGCCACACCGCCGCCGAGGAACCCGTCCTGCGGGCGCAGCCACACCGTGTAGCCAAAGGTGGCGGCGTATTGGAAGGCGCGCAGCAGCACCTGCGTGTCCTTGACCGGCACCTCGGCCTGCGAGAAGCCGATGCAGCCAGCCTCGGTCAGCTCGGCCATCTCGGTCAGGGCTTTGCCCTCCAGGTTGCGCGTCAGCGCGCCGAGCGGGAAGAGCCGGCAGCGCGACAGCTTGCGGGCGCGGAATTTCAGCATCTCGACGAGGCCGGGCTCGTCGAGCACGGGGTCGGTGTCGGGCGGGCACACGAGGCTAGTAACGCCACCGGCGGCAGCGGCAGCGAGTTCGCTTTCCAGCAGGCCTTCGTGCTCGTGGCCGGGCTCGCGCAGGCGCGCAGCGAGGTCCACGAGGCCGGGGGCCACGACGAGGCCGGCGGCGTCGATCACGCGCTCGGCTTCGAAGGCGCCCACGTCACCGAGGCCGACGATGCGACCGTTGGCGATGGCGAGGTCACCCACCCTGTCCAGGCCCGAGGCCGGGTCGATCAGGCGGCCGTTCTTGATGAGGATCTTGGTGCTCATGCTTCATTCCCCGCGAGGATGGCCATCACGGCCATGCGCACCGCGATGCCGAAGCTGACCTGCGGCAGGATCACGCTCTGCGCGCCATCGGCCACGGTGGAGTCGATCTCGACGCCGCGGTTGATGGGGCCTGGGTGCATCACGATGGCATCGGGCTTGGCCAGCGCCAGCTTCTCGGGCGTGAGGCCAAAGGCCTTGAAGAACTCGCCGCTTGAGGGCAGCATCGCGCCGCTCATGCGTTCGTTCTGCAGGCGCAGCATGATGATGACGTCGGCGTCCTTCACGCCCTCAGCCATGTCGTGGCAAACGCGCACGCCCATCTCGCGCAGGTCACCTGGCACCAGGGTCTTGGGGCCGACCGCGCGGATCTCGGGCACGCCGAGGATGTTGAGCGCGTGGATGTCGCTGCGCGCCACACGCGAGTGCACGATGTCGCCCACGATGGCCACGGTCAGCTTGCGGAAGTCACCCTTGAAGTGTCGGATCGTGTACATGTCCAGCAAGCCCTGCGTGGGGTGCGCGTGGCGGCCGTCTCCGGCGTTCACGACGTGCACGTGCGGGGCGCAGTGCTGGGCAATCAGGTAGGGCGCGCCGCTCTCGCTGTGCCGCACGACGAACATGTCGGCGTGCA
>CALMQC010000670.1 GCA_937871895.1 uncultured Roseateles sp.
CCACGGCCAGCTCATCGCCCACCGAGACCTCAAGCCCGCCAATGTGCTCGTCACCCCCGAGGGCCAGGTCAAGCTGCTGGACTTCGGCATCGCCAAGCTGCTGGTGGCCCAGGACGCCAGCGCCACCGACAGCACCGCGCTCACCCGCGCGCACGGCCTGCTGGCCACGCCGCGCTACGCGGCGCCCGAGCAGCTGAGCGGCGGGCCGGTCAGCGTTGCAACGGACGTCTACGCCCTCGGGTTGATGCTCTTCGAGCTGCTGACCGACACCCCGCCCGTTGCTGGCCAAACGCCCCCGCCCGCGTCGCGCGCCGTGCAAGACCCAGCCCGCCGCAAGCTGCTGCGCGGCGACCTGGACGCCATCGTTGACCGCGCGCTGCAGCCTCGCCCGCAGGACCGCTACGCCTCCGTCGCTGCGCTGGCCGACGACCTGCAGCGCCACCGCACCCACCGCCCCATCCAGGCGCGGCACTTGAGCGGTTGGTCGCTGGCGCTGCGCTATGTGCGCCGCCACCGCTTGCTCGCCGGCTTGAGCAGCGCCCTGGTGCTGGCCTTGCTGGCCGGCTCTGCCGGCATTGCCTGGCAGGCCCACGAGGCCCGCGCCCAGGCACGCCGCGCCGAGGCGGTGAAGGACTTCCTGCTTGGCGTCTTCAGCGCCGCCGACCCACGCCTGCCCGGCGGCAAGCCCAATGGCCAGACCACCGCCAAGACCCTGCTCGACCGCAGCGCCGCCCGCATCGACGAGCAGTTTGCCGGCGACCCCGACCTGCGCATCGAGCTGCTGCGCACTGCGGCGGATGTCTACCGCGAGCTGGGCGAGGATGAGGCCTATGAGGCGCTGCAGCAGCGCCAGTTGGCCCTCGTCATCGATCGCTACGGCCCGCTGCACGACAACGTGCTCAACGGCCAGCTGGAAGCGGCCATTCGCGCCTACCACCGGGGCAAGCTCCCCGAGTGCCGGCGTCTGCTGGCTGAGGCCGACGACAGCATCCGCCGCGCCGGACGCGACCGGGACCCACTGCGTGCCCATTGGTGGTCGACGCGAGGCATGTGCCTGCGCGACCAGGCCGACCAGGCCGACGCCCGGCTGCAAGCCCAGCAAAAGGCGGTAGCGCTCTTTGCCGAACTTGAGCCCGGCCAACGCGGCCACGTCACCGCGCTGGCGGAGTTGGCGACCGAACACAGCCACCAAGGCCGGCAGGCCGAGTCCATGGCTGTCAATCGACAGGCCATTGCCCTGGCAGAGGCCCAGCCCCAGCGCAACGAGGCCGAACTGCAGACCTTGCACAGCAACCTCGGAATCGCCCTGCAGCAGGCCGGTGACCTCGCGGGCGCAGCCGCCGAGTTCGGCCGCGCCGCCGACATCGCAGAGCGCACCAGCGGCGCTGACTTCCCCACGGCCTGGCTGCCTCGGTCCAAGCACGCGCGTACCTTGCACCTCAGTGGCGATCGCGCGCAGGCGCAGGTTCTGTTCGAGCGTCTGTTGGCCCGCGTGGCCACACAGCCTGAGCATCGCGATGCCTTGTCGGTGCGCGAGGACGCCGGAGAGCGTCTCGCCGCTGAAGGGCGACCCGCTGAGGGGCTGGTGCTGCTCCGTCAGGCCGAAGCAGGCTACGCCGCAAGCAGCCAGCACGACTTCGACCTCCGCCGCGTGCGCCGCCACATTGGCGACGCCCTGGCCCGCCTGGGCCGCCATGACGAAGCGCTGGCCACCTTGGAGTCAGCCCTCAAGGCCTTCGAGGCCGCAGACCCACCCGGCCGCCAACCCACCGCCGCCTGCCGCGAGCGCCTGGGCCGCTTGCTGCTCGACATGGGCCGCCTGGATGCGGCCCGCACCCAGCTTCAACGCGTCGTCGATGAAGCGGCGGTCAAGACCTGGAGCCACGT
>CALMQC010000671.1 GCA_937871895.1 uncultured Roseateles sp.
TTTGCGGCTAAAAGAAGCACCAACTTTGCAAAGTGCGCGTCATGGGTAGTTAGGCCGCTTCACAGCTTCGCCAGTTCATCCGGCAGCGCGCGAATGCGGTCGCTCAGGGCCTGCATGAACTCGTGCGGGTTCTCTGGCCGGAACACCATGGTCAGGCCGTCCGGTGTCGTGACCGGCGCCGGGTACAGCAAGTTGTGGATGCCGGTCAGCAAGCGCACCGCGCTGTCTACCCTGGCGCGGGCCTGCTCGCGTTCGTAGTAGCGCACTTCGGCCTCGCGGTTCAGGCGTTCCAGCCATTCGGCTCCCTCGTCGCAGGCTTGCCGGCTCACCAGCACCATCACGCCATCCATGTCGCCTTGTTGGTAGGCGCGCAGTGCGGCGGCAATCTCCAGCGGCCTAACAGGTCGCTCAACTTGACCCGCCACGGCGCCGCGGCCTTCAACGTTCGTCGTATTCATCGTCACTCCTGTGGCCCGCGCGTGGCGGGCAAGTTAGCTTTGCGTTATGCATCACAGGTCATACCCCAACCGCACGGCCCCCACGGCGAGCTGCACGCGGTTTTTCAGACCCGTCTTCGCCAGTGCGGCCCGCGTGTAGTCGCGCACGGTTTCGTAGCTCACGCACAGCACGGCCGCGATCTCGCGGTCGGTCTTGCCGGTGACGACCTCTCGCACGGCCTGCATCTCGCGCCTGGTGAGCTTCTGCCCGGGCTCGGCAACGCAGGCCACGGTCAATCCTCCTCGCAGGCGTAGTAGACCGCGGGCAGTTCGCACGCCGGCCAGCGGCAGTGACTGGCGCGGTGCCCGGCCTGGCCGCAGCGCGTGCATTGCGTATCCGACCCGAATGGGACGTAGGCATCGGTCTTTCCGTGCTCGCAAAGACGCTCCATGGGCATCCTTCGATCGCCTTGTAGATGCCTGGCGCAGCTGTCGCGCTTGTTGCTGCACCACCCACCCATGCACGATGGAGTCATGATTCTCCGTCCTCCACTCGCAGCGCCTTGCGCCATGCCGACCGCTGCGTTCTGCTGAGCGCTTGGCCCTGCTGCTCGCGCCATTGAAGCGTCAGCGCCCATGCCTTCGGACCTTTGAAATCTGGGCCTCGTGGCGGGTACTGCGTACCGGCTGAGCACCATGCGCTGTGGCATCGCCCGCACCTACCGCCGAGGGCTGATAGAGTCGATCTGTCAGCGTTTGCTCCGCAGTCTCGGCACGAAAACTGAGCCTGCCCGTGCGGAATCGCAGGCGGCTTGCCGTAAGGCGGAAGCAGCACTTCCCGGTCATCGCTCATGCGGCCCTCCCGGAAATCGTTTCGGAAAGCCGGCGCATCGCGGCTACAGCGGCTTTCCTGGCCGCCACCGACTCCGGCCGATTGCGCTGCGCGTCCTGCTCGGCGCGCTGCTGTGCTTCGGCCTGCTGTCGAGCCAAGTAGTCCTGCGTCGACTCGCCCGGGACAGTGGCGGACGGCGACGCCTGCACTCCGGGCATGGCGCCTCGGTTCGATGCCTCAACCCTGCGTCGCTCGACCGTCGCCAGCACATAGGCAAACCTCGGCTTTCCCTTCGATGCGCACTCGGCTGCCGTGGCCCCGATGTCCTCCGGCGTGACGCCGGCCTCGAGCAACCGCAGCAGGTCCGGGTGGGACGGGTTCACGTCGTGGACGTTGGCCCCTCGGCAGGCGAGGCAGGCTCGGCCGGCGAGGCTGGGGGCCGGAGGGTCTTCGGCTTCCGACCTTGGCAGGGCGGGCGGAAAGTCGCCGCCAGCGCCAACGGTCTCGGAGAACTCTCCGTCCTTGATCGAAGGTATTGCAGATGCAGATGCAGATGCAAATGCAGGGGGGGGATTCTCGTCGGGCGGAAGGGGGGTTTTTTTACCCCCCTCCGGGGCCTTTGGCCTACCCCCCTTCGCGCCGTGTTGAGCGCCCTTCGCGCCGTGCGCCGCTCCCAGTTGACCCCCGTTCGCGCGGCGCTCGCGAAGGTCTTCGTCGCGGACCATCCGGCGGCTGTAGATGGCCCCGCTGTCGGCCCGGGAGAAGACGCCGGCAGCCTCCAGCTCGGCAACCAGCGCGGAGCACTCCTTCGGCGTGATCCCGACCAGGCGCGCAAGCTGGGCCGACTGCATTGGAGCTGCGCCGACCATCAGATGGCCGTAGGGCTCGCAGTCGTGCATGAGGCAGTTCATCTCATGCCACAGGCCGCGAGCGGCAATGGAACAGGCCTGCAGCGCGGTGTCGCGCCGCCAGTCGCCCCAGTAGTACTGCGATGCGGGTCGTTTCATGCCTCAGCGCACCTGCTCGGTGCCACTGAGCCCGCGCCAGCCATCGGCCAAGCGCATCAGCTTGGGTTTCGGACCAGGCAGATTGTGGCTCGAGGTGTACGGCACCTCTACTGCGAACCCGTTGGCAATGAGCCAGTTGCGCAGGTCACGCGCCCGCCGCGGCGCGTACTGCCACCCGATCGACTCCGTGAACTCGCGCACGCTCATGGTGTCGCCGGAATGCAGCGCCTTGAGCGCGTCACCCACCATGTCCCAAGGCGACCGGCGCAGCATCACCACTCCTTGCGCGCCTGCAGCGCAGCCTGCTTGGCCGGGCCGCCGTTGCCCTTGCCCGTCACGACGATGGCGCCGGCGCGGCATGCGCTGTCGATGCACGAGTACAGCCGCGCCGTCCCGTCGATGCCCAGATCGGACATCACCTGGTCGCGCGACGCTGTGCCGCCCACGGCCATCAGGTAGCGGTACACCCGCTCGGCGAGCGATCCTTGCGTGAACTCGAACCGCTTGCGCGGCGCCGAAGCCGGCTGCAGATCGCCCAGCGGCTTGTAGACGTACTTCGTGCGCTCGCTCAGCTGACCCACCGGCACCGCGTCAAAACCGCGGCCGTTGGCGGCCATGTCGGAACGCGCCTGGGTGGCTGCTGCTGACTTCGACAGCGCCCCCGCAGCCGTCATCGGCATGCACAACGGGCTGTCCGGGTTGGTGAGCTGAGGCGAGAACCGAGGCGGCCACACGTTGCCGCTCCGGTCGGTCACTTGCCACTGTGGGAACAGCCGGCCGGCGTAGACCACCTGTTGCCGTGCCGGCCGCTCGGTACTGCGGCGCTTGGCTGTGTTTCTGGACATGCTGGATGGATTCCTTCGTGCGGCCTGTGGACCACTCACCTTGCGGAGCGTGAATAAGTCACAGATGCTGTGTGCATGCGCTCACACCCCGAAAAGAGAACGGCCCGGCGGCTGCGCAATGCAGCAAGCCGGGCCGAAAGCGCCCTGCGGGATGTCCACCACCGCAGCCGGATAGGCCGGCACCAAAGGGCGCGTCAGGGAGGAGACTTGCTCGGACATGGCGACTCAGGCGGCCTCGGCGCGTGTGGGGGCGCTGCTCGGGGCCGTGGCCGGGGCGTCGGGCTGGCCGATCAGTTCAGAATAGATCCGCTGCAGCGTCCGGTACCCAGGATTCGGGATCTTCTGACGCACAAACTGCGACACCCATGAGTGACTGACATCGGCCGCCTTGGCGATGCGCTTCCAATCACCACGTCTGGCCTCAAGCTTGGCTCGAACCTGTTCCGCAAAGTCAGTGTCCATGCCGCAGTATCACAAAGTTTTGCGCGCCACGCAAGCGACTGCTCACGAAAATGTCCGGCGCATCGCAAATTTCTGCTTGACATGCGTGCAAAGTTTTGCGACAGTCACCCATCGCCAGCCCACAGCCCAACCTGGGCAACTGGCAAGGAAGAACAAAGTGAGCATCTACCTTGACTGCCTGCTTGAGCACAAGCCGCTTCCCTGGCAATCGCGCCTGACTCCTGCCGGCCAATCGCTGGCCGCCCAGGAAGCCGACCGCCGCTACCTGCAGGACGCTGACACGCTGGCCGACTGGATCGGCGGGCAGTGTTTCCAGAAGTCGCGCGTCGATGTCGATGCCACGCTTCGCGCCGTCCTCACTGGCCGCGCGCCGATGGACTCGGCTACGGTGCCTGAGCTGCTGGTCATCGCGCGGGATCGCACCAACACCATGGCCGTGCGGCTGTCGGCTCTGGATGCGCTGCTGTTGAAGTTCGACCGCGAGCACTTCGACTACCGGCAGCGTCTTGAAGACGACGCCACCGACGCGATTGCGCGGGGCTGATGCGATGAACGCCCGAGACATCGCCAACGGCTGGGCCG